>CAIYTT010000097.1 GCA_903929195.1 uncultured Bacteroidota bacterium | reverse complement strand
TATAAATAAGCCGCCTAAGCCCAAAACAGCAAGCCCGGCAACACCAAGCCCCATTACCGACCCACCACCAAACGACACAGCAAGTGCTTTACTTAAACTTGTACGGGCAGCATGTGCTGTACGCACATTCGCTTTGGTAGCTATACGCATACCAATAAACCCAGCTAAGGCACTAAAAAATGCACCTATTATAAAGGCTACAGCTATTAACCAATTAGAACTACTACTGCCCATTACCCCTAAAAGTATTGCGGCAATAACAACAAAATAAGCTAATACTTTATATTCAGCTTTTAAAAATGCCATTGAGCCCTCTGCAATATAGGCTGCAATTTCTTTCATACGTGCATCGCCGGCTTCTTGTTTACTTACCCATGCGCTTTTATAAAATGTAAATAACAATGCCAAAATCCCGAAGGCAGGAACAAGGTAGAATAAATTCATAAATATATTATATTGTTAAAAATTTAAGTTTGCAAATATAAACGTTTGATTGATAAATTCATAAAATAAGCAGTAATGATTTTATTATCTTTTTAAAATTTATAAATATTGAATACGTAAATATTTATATTTACACAATAAAACTATAAAGTTTTTATCAGACTATTTTAAATTCATAGACGTTATTTTAAAATGAAGAACTAAATTAGCAGTTCTTTTCATGCTTATGCGAAAACATTTTGTAAGAAATATATTTCTATTATCTATATTATTGCTTATTAGTATAATATGTATTATAGATTTTTCCATTTCTTATAGCACAAAAAATCAAATATATACGGATGTAAAAGATATACCTAAAAATAAAGTTGGAATTATTTTAGGAACAGCAAAATACCAAGACAAAGCAAAACAAATAGTAAACGAATACTACCAAAATAGAATAAACGCAGCTGTAGCATTGTATATGGCAGGCAAAATTGATTATATTATTGTTAGTGGCGACAATAGTACAAGATATTATAATGAACCACTATGCATGAAAGAGGATTTGATAGCACAAGGAATACCACCCAATATAATATATATGGATGATGCCGGATTTCGTACCTTAGATAGTATATTAAGGTGTAGAGATATTTTTAATCAGCATCAATTTACAATAATATCACAAAATTTTCATAATCAAAGAGCCGTTTTTATCTCTAATCACAAAAATATTAACGTAGTTGCTTTTGATGCAGCTGATGGTAATGATTACGTGTTAATAAATATAAGAGAAAAATTTGCACGTATTAGAATGGTTGGTGACCTTATTTTTAATACAAAAGCAAAATTTTATGGGGATAAAATAGTTATCAATTAAAGATTATTGCCATACTCAATCTTATTGTATGGTAATAAAAAGTTTTACTTCTGTTTTTCTTATTAGCTGTTTAATTGAATGGAGCCATTATGTTCTCAAAATACATGTTGCTTTATTACAAATTACAATGTTAAGTGTTCAAAGTTGCAATTAGAAGCTCGAAATATAGCTCTTTCTTCGACTGTAAGCTATAATTTTGGGGGAAGACTCTTTTTAATGTAAATTTGCACATGAAAACTACAAGTTCTCTGCCATTATTAGTAGGTCGTAAACCGGTATTAGAAGCTTTACAGCAAGGTACAACAATAGAAAAAATCTTTCTATTACGGTCGGGTACCGGGCAAGAAATTACAAACATAAAACAATTAGCTAAAGAATATAATATACCTATAAGCCAAGTACCTGTAGAAAAATTAGACTATTTAACCAAAACACCCCATCAAGGTGTTGTTGCGTGGACATCCTTACTACAATATATAGACCTACAAGCAGCCATTTCGCATGTGGTTGAAGCAGGGAAAGTACCTCTTTTTTTAATGTTAGACGGTATTACCGATGTACGCAATGTGGGTGCAATAGCTCGTAGTGCATTATGCAGCGGTGCTCAGGGCATTATTTTACCTACATCTCATGCAGCTTCGCTTACCGAAGAGGCAATAAAATCATCAGCAGGTGCATTAAAAAAAATATTGTTATGTCGCACACCATCCGTCCAACAAGCAATGGAAGTTTTAAGGCTCAACGGCATACAAATTTTAGGTACTCAAATGAAAGGCAGTGTACCGGTTTATGAAAGTAATTTAACGATACCGACAGTTGTAGTTATGGGTGCTGAAGACACAGGTATAAGCAAAGATGTATTAAAAAAAGCGGACCAATTGATACGCATACCTATGCAAGGCTCCTTCGATTCGCTTAATGTATCTGTTGCAGCCGGTATGATATTATATGAAGCTATGAAACAACGGATATTTGAAGCAAAATAAAACAATTTCCCAAAATCGCATTAAATAGACTACAAATACCTGCCTGTATAACTTTCTTTTACTTTTTTTAAACCTTCTGGCACACCTTCATATAACAAATAACCACCTGTATTTCCACCTTCCGGACCCAAGTCTATTACCCAATCGGCACATTTTATTACATCGGTATTATGTTCTATTACTAATATAGAATTACCGTCTTCAATAAGTGCATCGAACGAAGCAAGTAGTTTTTTAATATCATGAACATGTAAACCTGTAGTAGGCTCATCAAAAATAAAAAGAACATTTTCTTTAATCTTACCTTTGCCGAGAAAAGAAGCTAACTTTACTCTTTGGGCTTCACCACCGCTGAGAGTATTGCTGCTTTGTCCTAATTTTATATATCCCAAACCCACATTAGATAAAGGTTGCAATGCAAAAGCAAGTTTTTTCTCTTGTACAAAAAATTCTATTGCTTCATCTACGCTCAATTGCAATATATCATAAATATTTTTCTCTCTATACGTTACTTCTAGAACCTCATCTTTAAACCTTTTACCTTTACATTGTTCGCATACTAAATGTACATCTGCCAAAAACTGCATTTGCACCACTACTTCACCCTCTCCTTTGCAGGTATCGCATCTGCCACCATCGGTATTAAACGAAAAGTGTTTTTCCTCAAAGCCTCTCATTTTTGCTATCGGTTGCTTGGCATATAATTTCCGTATCTCATCGTAAGCTTTTACATACGTAACCGGATTACTCCTTGATGATTTACCTATCGGGTTTTGATCCACCATTTCTATATGCCCTATATTAGCCAAATCGCCTGATAGCTTACTAAAGATTCCGGGCTTATCTATACTACCTTCACCATAATGTTTTAACAAAGCAGGATACAATGTATGTTTTATAAGTGTAGTTTTTCCACTACCACTTACTCCGGTAACTACACATAATACATTTAAAGGAATATCTATACTTATATTTTTCAAATTATTTTGCCTGCAACCTTCAATACTAATTTTGCCTGTTGATTTCCTGAGTATAGAGGGCGGTTCTATTTTCAAAACACCGCTTAAATACTTTCCGGTAAGGCTTTTTTCATTATTTATTATCTCGTCATAAGTACCATTTGCCACTAATTCGCCACCTAAGTGGCTTGCAAACGGACCTATATCAATAATATAATCGGCATTTCGCATCATTAGTTCATCATGCTCTACTACTACAACTGTATTACCTAAGTCTCTTAATGTTTTTAATACCCCTATTAGTCGCTCTGTATCTCTGCTATGCAAGCCAATACTCGGTTCATCAAGTATATATAAAGAATCGGTAAGATTACTGCCCAAAAACTTTGTTAATTGTATCCGTTGGCTCTCCCCTCCCGATAATGTGTTCGCTGTTCTGCTAAGAGTAAGATAAGCTAAACCAACATCTAAAAGTGTTTTAATGCGTTGGTCAATTTCTAACAATATCCTTTTTGCTATTATTTGGTCATGTTCATTTAATTCTAAATTCTTTAGCCATTCATATAGTTTATCTGCCGGCATAAAAAGTAATTCGCCAATAGTAATACCCTTTATTTTTACATATTGAGCTTCTTTTCTTAATCGGCTACCACCACATTCCATACATTCGGTTTTGCCTCTATACCTTGCTTGCATAACCCTATATTGAATTTTATAGAGATTTTGCTCCACCATATCAAAAAAATCATTTATGCCGTTAACTTGTTTATTACCCTCCCAAAGAAGTTTATTTTCTTCTTTTGTAAGTTCAGCAATAGGTTTATGTATGGGGAAGTCATATTTTGAAGCATCTTTAATAAATGCCTGTTGCCATTCTTTCATTTTTTCCCCTTTCCAGCATTCTATAGCACCTTCATATACACTTAAAGCTTTATTTACAATTACTAGATCTTTATCTATACCAATTACCTGCCCAAAACCTTCACATTTAGGACATGCCCCATACGGATTATTAAATGAAAACATGTTTGGTGTCGGTTCATTAAATAGTATTCCGTCTGCCTCAAATTTATTATTAAACACATGTATATCTTTCCCGTTTAGCTCAATATAACATTCACCATCACTTTCATAATAGGCAGTTTGTATGCTGTCTGCAAGCCGGTGTAAGTCATCGTCATCAAAATTTTCTTTTACTATTATCCGGTCTATTAATAGATATGCCTTTTGCTCATCTATCAGGGTTGTTCCATCTAATATGTTTTCAATTCTTATAGGCTTATCGTCTAATTCAGGCACATAGATACGGCTAAAACCCTTCTGCATTAATATATTTAGTTCTTCAATTACCCCTCTTTGATATCTGGTAACCAAGGGTACAATAAATTGTACTTTAATACCTACGGGCAGCTTTTTAATAAAATCAACTACATCGGCTATGCTATCTTTTTTTACTTCTTTACCACTTATTGGTGAATATGTTTTGCCTATACGGGCAAAAAGAAGGCGTAAGTAGTCATAAATTTCCGTCATGCTACCAACAGTACTTCTTGGTGTTCTTGTTGTTACTTTTTGTTCTATTGCTATTGCCGGGCATAAACCGCGAATATAATCAACATCCGGTTTATCCACACGGCTTAAAAACTGGCGGGCATAAGCACTTAAACTTTCCGCATACCTGGTTTGTCCTTCAGCAAACAAAGTATCCATTGTTAATGAACTCTTGCCACTACCGCTTACACCTGTTACAATTACTAATTTATTTCGAGGTATAGAAACATCTATATTTTTAAGGTTGTGCATTCTTGCACCCTTAATAAAAATATCTGTTTCATTTATTTTAGAGACTTTATTATTTTGTACAATTGTGTTTGTAACCGCTTCAATTGAGTTACTTAAGGAACTGCTTATATTTATTTTTTTGTTTGCCATAGTCTATTCAATTCATACAAAAACAACAGTACAATTCTGTAAAATTATTTCTAAACACGAATAATGGCAAAAATAGACTATTGGAATCTTTAATTTTTTATAAAAAATAATAGACAGAATAAATTAATTTTATTATAAAAAAGAGTGCGGCATGAACTAAGAAAGATAAATTTTAAAACTGGTACCAACATTCACTTCACTTTCAACATCTATTTTACCACCCATTGCCCCTACCTGATTATTGGTAATAAACAGCCCTATCCCCTTTGCATCCGGGTTACCGTGAAACGTTTTATACATGCCGAATAATTTTGTACCGTGTTTCACTAAGTCTATCCCTCTACCGTTATCGCTTATAAGCAATACAAGTTTATTACAATCGTAATAAGTATCTAAAATAATATGAGGATTTCTGTCGGGATGTCTATATTTTATTGCATTTGATAAGAAATTAAGCAGAATGCTTTCCATATAGGCAGCATTATAATCTAACATTAACTGTGGTGGTATTCTATTTTCTATAATTACTTTGTGCACACTAATTTCGCCGCTTAACGTATCAATTGCTTTTTCTAAAAAAGCATTTAAGTTTATTTTTTCTTTAATATTTTTTGTATTAATTTGTATTAATACAACTTCATTTAAATTATTAATCGTTTCACTTAATGCAGAAGATACATTCTGCATATAGGTAAACATTTCATCTTTTTCTTCTTGGGTAATTGCATTTTTATGCAAATTCAAAAGCATATCCAAATTACCTGTATGCGACCTCAAATTATGTGAAACAATATATGCGAAATTTACCAATCTTTTATTTTGCTCACTTATAATATCAAAAGAAAGTTTTAGCTCTTTTTCTTTTTCTTTTTTCGAAGTTAAATCATGAATAACACACAAAACGAAAGAATCGTCTTTTGCAATCAGGCTACTATTTATCTCAACCGGGAACTCAACACCATTTTTCTTTATAGCATTTAATTCAAAGCTTAAAGTTTCAAAGGTATTATTTTGAATATTACTTGCACTTTTGTTTAATATTTCTGTATATTGTTCTTTTGAATCAACTGCAATAAAATCAGAAAAGTTTCTGCCATTCAACTCAAGATTTTCATAACCGAATAAATTTCTAAAATTCCTATTTACTAAAATAACATTGCCATTCATTTCAATAAGAATCATTGCATCCGGTGCCGATTCAACTATTTGTTTGTAACTGTTTTCAGAAATAGCAGATGTAGTATTATTATAAATTGTATATTCCTGGAAAATTTTTTTTAATTCATAGATATTATTTTTTATACCTATTTTTGTTTCAATATTCTCATTTAAATGAATATTATTATCTACTAATAAGTGTATTTCATCTATAGTACTTTCAATCTTACGATTTAAATAATAATTATCTATCATTTAATTTATTTTAAATTATTAATACCAAATATAATAAAACATAAAGATTCAAATAATACAAAAATAATCAAATATATAATTAATAATAAAAATGAAATGAATCATATTTATTTTATAAAAAACTATATATTAAAGGAGGTATTGTATTATTCAATAATCTCGCTTATAATAATTATCCAATAAATAATTATTACTTAAAGTAACAATTACAAATATCAATATCATTAATTGTTTTTTGATTATATGGGGCAGCAGTAATTAATGGAAATGCTTTAGGATGGTCGCAAGCATTACCTATCAAAGTAATATTCTGCCCTATATTAATACCTCTTGTTTTCCAATAACCACCTACTATATTACAATTAAAAAAACTACTATCACCAGTACTATTAATGTATTTCATCTGCCCATTAAACATAGGCTGAATAATTCTAGTATCGCAGCCAAATGTATAATAAAAAGACATTGTATCGTGTAAATATGCAGGATTTGAAAAAGTTCCTGCTTGAAATATCTTATAGGTAGAAGAAGGCATTACACCTGTAGAGTCTCCTTTTACAAGCCCACCCCAATAATTTACATAAGCCTGTGCCGAAATTACCGGTGTTACCCCTCCTGTTAATGGTACTGTTACTGTGCCGGCAAGTGTTTTATTATCTCCGGGGTTTATTACAGAAGTAAATTTATCTTGGGAAGCACCCGAAATAAACTTAATGACGGCATAACCTGTTAAATTTTCCGGGTCTGGTATATAATTCGCGTCAGCCTGATTTGTTTGTACACTACCATCGTAGGTATAGCTATACGATTGGCTTATACCTTGTTTGTAATATCCTGCATCTGTCGATTGACTCTCTACCCTAAGCTGCCCGGTTGAAGTTAATCTAACATAAGATTTCGTACTTTTTAAGGTCAAACTTGGTGTAAAAGTAGAAATTCCCGGAATTTCTATCGGGTAATTACCTTCACCGTAATTGATACCTGTTTCAATAGAATCGCCTGCGGCATAAGGCATTCCTGTATTTGGGTTATGTAAAGTAGGATTAATTTTATAACTTATTTTCCAATCAAAAGATGCATCCGGACTAATATTTATCTGAGAACCATCACTTAGTGTACCCACAAAATAGACACCTATCAATCGTTGCATTACTGCTGAAGTGAAAACTAAATTATTTTCATATACAGAATTTAAGTCTTGAATAGTTATTTTATTTGCAGTTGTACCAAAAGGATATATAGAATAATTTAACGGAGGAAATAAGGTTCTATCTTTATACAAATATCTTACTTGGATACTACCTAAATAAGCAACTTTAGATAAGGTTCTTAAGTGAGATGTAGTATCTTCTTCTTGATAATAACCGGTAATAGGACGATAAGATATGGCAGCATCACCAAAAACAACGGTAGAATCATGTGTTAATTGACTCACTTTTGTTCCTACAGGGTTACCGTCAGCATCTTTATAATAATAAAAGGTAGTACCCATTGGTAAATACAAACCTACATTATAACTTGAAAGACTATCATCAGACATTGTACCTGATGTAGTTCTTGTTCCTGCATAACCTGGAGTAGAAACACCACCACCTGCACTTTGCCCTATTGTTCTACCACCAACAGATATTCCGTCATGGGGGTTATTATCAGGCGTTGAACTTAATAACCTTACTGTATATCTCTGATTATTATCGGTAGAACTGATAGTAACCACTTTTGTTACAGGCAAATAACCCGGTGCACTAATATTTACATAAAAAATAAGTGGATTGCTTGCTGTTGGTTGTACGTTTGCAGCCGGGCTAACTGTAAAATCAACCATACCACCGGAAACAATAAATTTCTTGTTCCCACCTCTATCATACACACTGCTTGCATTAGGTCCTCCAATAGTTATTTTCGCATTCGGATGCAAATTTGGTATGGAGGCATCAACCAAACTCATAGTTACCGTATAATGGTAATAGTTTGCATTAATATAAAGCTTAATGTTTTTTAATGGATTCTTGCAATCTACTAAAAGGAAAGTAATAGCAAGGAAAAATAGTATATTTATTTTTTTCATGTCAAATTTATTTTGAAATTCTATATATTAAATTTAGTTGCAAAACCGGAAGCCAATGATTGGGTGCTAAATCCGTATTTAATTGTGCGTTATTTGCATCGTTGCCGGCAAGGAAATTAGTACCCGACATTGTTCCTTTCGGTGTAGTTAATAAATAATATCCTAAATCTAAATTAAGACATACTTTCTTTTTAGTAGGCATTCCTTTACCTAAACCAATGCCCAAATAAGGTGCAATGCCTTGCCAATCTACATCTAAATTAATTTGCCCTATTTGTTTTCCGGTAATAGTATCTTTACCGTAAGTATAATTATTGGTTGGCTGCATTTTACCGCTAACTTTAGCAGTAGTAAAATAACCTAATCCACCTACAATTCTAAAAGAGTGCCTAGCCCATGGCTGCCATTCTGCTAACAAATGTATATTTGTAAAATTCGCATCCATTGTTAAATCTAAAGTAGAATTAGACAATGTATAACTACTTACATAATTCATACCCATGTAAGCAAAACCTAAACGGACTAAAAACTTACTACTTATTCTGGCTTTATAGTCTAAACCAAAACCCTGTGTACCTGCACAAACAGAAATACCCATTGGACGCTGAAAAAAAGGTAATGTTTTTACAGAATCTATAATAGCTATACTTTCAGCAATCTGTGGTTTTGTTTCTTGTGCTTTAATGATTCCCGAAAATAAAAAAGTGGAAACAATTAAAGATGTAATTATTTTTTTCATATATAAATTATATTAATTTTAATTGTATTTATTGATTTTTGTTAATCTACACATTTGCAAAAATAAACGATTATTTTTCAAATACAAATTAAAAATCAAATTTATTTCTACATAAATTTTATATATAAATTATATTATTAAAACAAAAACAAAATAAATATATTAAAAATCAATTCAACACATACATAATTGGTAGTTTCATATATACTTTTACAGGATTTCCATTTAATGTACCCGGTTTCCATTTAGGCATATTCATTACCATTTTCAATGCATCATCATCACAACCGCTACCTATTCCTCTTATAACAGTTGCCCCGGAAACCTCTCCATTTTCATTTATAATAAACTGTATGACTACTTGCCCTTGTATTCCATTTTCTTTTGCTTTATCCGGATAGATTAAGTGTTTATTTAAATACTCAGTAATATCCCCTGAAAACTTAGGCATTTGATCTACCCAGTGTCTTATTTCTTCCTTTTTAGGTATTACAATTGCTTCTTTGATAACTTGCCCATCTTTAACATCTATTATAATATCATTTCCGGTATCGTTGTTATTTGTAATACCAGTAGATAGTTTGCTGAAATTTTCAGATATTTTTTTTGAATCCGTAACCAATTCATCGGGAACAACCTCAATATCAGTGCTTTTTGTGCATTTTATTTTGGGCTTCGGCATATTAGTTGCTTGGGGTTCTATAATTTTATTCTTAGGAATTTGTGGTAATAATGCCGGCTGCGACAAATCTATTGGTTTTATTAATTTCTTATCTACAATCTTTTTATTATTTATTAATACAAAAGACAAACAACAAATTGCCGTTAAACCTAAAATACAAAATAAAAATGCATTACGCAATCTTTGCGAATATGTTTTTCGTAATAAATACGCTCCATATTCCTTGTTTCTATTTTTAAATATAATATTCAAATAATCGGCTTTTAATATTGAGTAGTTTTCCATAAGTTATTGTTTATTTTATAGATTCTGAAAACTATTTTTTCCACAATAGCATCTAAAATTTATTAATAGTTTTTTTATGTACAATTATTATTTATTGTTTTTAATACATTTACAAAATATAATTAGTACTATTTTACAAACTTAAAATGACAACATATCCTTCTTTGTAAAAAAAATAATTTCTTAATATCAAACAACTAAAAAATTATTTTTTAAACATTACATTTGTAAAATCATAAAAATGAAAAAAATGAAAAAATATATTATTTTATTAATAAGCAGCTTATTAGTGCTTTTTTCAACCATAAATACAAATGCCCAAGAAAAAGCTAAAACAAAAATTGCACACGTAAAATTAAAAAATGACAAAGTAAGATTTACTCTTACTTCATCTAAACCATTTATATATGCTAGCAACAGATATATCTTATATATTGGAGACAAAGAATTTTCATTATACGAGCAGTCTTCTAGTAATGGTAAAGGCACTTTAACATTCCTTATTCCCAAAACTGACTTTGATATTCTGCAAGATGGCAAAAATGTTTATTTGTCTTATGGCGAAATACTTAAAGAAAATACCGACCATACCTTAGCAGAACTTAGTAAAGAAAGCTACATGAAATGTTGGGCATTAGGAAAATTCAACAAAAAACTATTGTCGAAATAAATAGATTATTAGAATAAAACTATTAAATAATTATTGCAAAAAACATAAAATAAATGAAAAATTTACATGTATATTTCTGCTTTATTACTTCCTTATTAATAATAAATTCTTTCAATGCATTTTCACAAACACCAGACCCGGGTCTTATGGGTACTCATACGGTAATAAAAGCTGAATACAATTTAGGTGATTTGGCTTTTACTCCACCGTCAGCAGCAAGCTTTCCATCAAATATGGAAGTAAGAGGCTCTGTGCATTATCCGTCCGACCTTAGCACTGGACCATTTCCTGTTATTTTTTACATGCATGGGCGTCATGAAACCTGTTATGATTCTGTTTCCCTATCCACTAGTTCTGCATGGCCTTGTACCGGTACAAATAAGCCGATAGTTAGCTACGAAGGTTATGATTATTCTGCAACTACATTAGCAAGCCATGGTTACATTGTAATTTCGGTATCTGCAAATGCTATAAATGCTATTGATGGAGGATTAAGTGACTATGGTATGAATGCAAGAGGTGTTTTAATGCAACATCACTTAGATTTATGGAATACTTGGAATACTGCTGCCACCGGACCATTCGGAACCCTTTTTAATGGCAAATTAAATATGCAGAATATTGGCACAATGGGTCATTCTCGTGGTGGTGAAGGAGTCGTTTTTAATGCACTTTATAATCGTTCTTTAGGTAGCCCATATGGTATAAAAGCAGTACTTACACTTGCACCGGTCGATTTTTTACGTCATGTACTTAATGGTATTCCCTTATTAGACATTGCACCCTATTGCGATGGCGATGTTAGCGACCTGCAAGGAGTACACTTTTACGATGATTCTCGATATGCAGATACTACCGATGAATCGCCAAAACATACGATACTTTTTTTAGGTGCAAATCATAATTATTTCAATACTGTTTGGACACCCGGCTCTTATGTTGCAGGGGGCATTGACGATTGGTATTATACAGGCTCTGCAACAGACCCACAATGCGGCACAGCAGGACATCGTTTTGATACTACAAAACAAAAAGCCGCTTATAATGCCTATTCTGCTGCTTTTTTTCGTTTATATCTTGGGCATGAAACCAATTTAGCACCCATTCTCGAAGTTAATGATATTGTTCCACCTGCCTCATCACTTTTAGATTCTTCTAATGTTTTTGTTTCATACCATCCCGGGCATTCCGATAGATTAGATGTAAATAGAACCGATAGCTTAGCAAGAGATACCATAAATACATTGCATGCTTTAGTAAACGACAGTGATATTATTGCTCCTCACATTTGTAATGGAGGTTATACTATGCCTGCTTGCGGGGTAAGTGGTTCGGGTGCCCAAGAGCCTCACCATGGGTCTTCATCAACTAAAGGCTTAGGCGAAATGTCTTTATACTGGAGTGACACTTCAAGTTGGTATCAAAATACCCTACCTCCTGCTTACAAAAACTTGAGCGGGTATCAAAATTTACTGTTCAGAGCATCTGAAAATTTTAGCCAAACAAGCTATGGTACCAATCTAAATTTTACAGTTGAACTAATAGATTCTTTAGGTGCTACCAGCAACCAAATTGTTACAAATCATAGCCATGCCCTCTTTTATCAACCTGGTACACAAACAGGAGATTTGCCTAAAGTAGTGTTTAATACTATCAATATTCCACTTAGTAGTTTTACGGGCATTAACTTAACTAAAGTATCAAAAATTAAATTCAAATTTAATAAATCTACTGCCGGTTCCATATTTATTAGTGATTTAGCATTTACAAATCCAATTTGTGGAAATTTAAAAACGTCATTTACAGATAGTATAGGCGTAAAATATAAAGTATTTTTCACAAATAAATCAACCAATAGCAGCAACGATTCGGTTACTTATTTATGGAATTTTGGCGATGTATTATCAGGCGTAAACGATACATCTACACAACTAAATCCATATCATAAATTTACTACCCATAATACTTATACTGTTTGCTTGCATATTACTTCTTATCGTAAAAACAGTTTTGTTTGTACCGATAGTTTCTGTAAAACAATCGTACTTTTAAATGATGAAGTACCGGTTGTGCTAGAAAATGACATTAAAATAATACCTAATCCTGCAAAAGATTATTTACAAGTAATAGGTGCTGAAAACAGCGACATCATTAAACTTATAAACATGTATGGACAAGTTATTCTTACAGAAAACTTAACTCAACCCATAATACATTTGCCTAATAATTTAGTTGCGGGTATCTATGTAGCAGAAATAATTACAAAAAACGGTACTATTTATAAAAAAATAATGATTAATAAATAAACTTTATTAATCATTATTTACCTATTTACCCGAATTTTGCGTAATCAATTTTTATTGCAAATAACTTAACAGAATTAGCATAATCTTCATTTTGATAAACTTAAAATGATTGTATTTTCGCTAAATAATTTTAAAAATAAAAATCATAATAATTCTATGAAAAAAGTACTTTTTTTATCTCTGTTTTTTGCTATTACTATTACTGCCTTCAACTCTTGTGTTGTAGCCAAAAAGAAGTTTGATGCAGCTACAAAACTTGCGGAACAAAGAAGACAAGAAAATGATAGTCTGAGAAATGAAATAACGAACAGGGATAATATTATAACAAAGCTAAATACTGATTTGGCACAACTAAAAGAATTTAATAATAAACAAGCTACTAAAATTTCAATTCTAAAAGATAGTATAAATACATTAGAATCTGAAATTGCAGAATTAAACAACAGAATAAGCACAATAGGCAATGAAAATCAAAATACGAAGAAACAACTTTCAAATACAAATGCGGAAATTGCAGAACAACGTAAAAAATTAGAACAACTGCAAGCATTTATTGATGGGCAGCAGAGAGCAACCGAAGCACTTAGAAAGAAAATTGCCGATGCACTTGAAGGATTTAACAGTAGCGAATTAACCATAACTCGTAAAAATGGGAAAGTTTACATTAGTATGCAAGAAGGTCTATTGTTTCCATCGGCAAGTGCTGTAGTAAACCCAAAAGGGAAATTAGCATTGTCTAAAGTGGCAAGTGTTTTAAATACCAATTCAGACATAAATATTGATATAGAAGGACATACTGACAGCTTACCGATACATACAAAATTATATGCAGACAATTGGGATTTAAGTACTGCAAGAGCCATTTCCATATCGCATGTATTAATAGATGATTATAAAGTATCGCCTACTAAATTAGTAGCAAGCGGTCGTAGCCAATACGACCCAATAGCAACAAACAGCACTCCTGAAGGTAGAGCTGCAAATAGAAGAACAGAAATAATTCTAGAACCCAAACTTGATGAACTTATGCAAATACTAAACGGGCAAGGAAAAAAATAAGAGTCATCTGAAATTCAAAAAACAATAAAAAAAAAGTCAAGCATATTAAATTGGCATAAGATTTGTAAGTTTGCTTATTACTAGTGTAAATTACACGGAAAACAAATAATTTGAATGTTTAAATACTTACTTATACTAATTTTTGTATTGAATACAGGATTTGCATTTTGCCAGCAAAATGACTCTGTATTTGCAGTAAAAAAAAGTGGCGAATGGGCAATAAAACATGTTTTAAAACCCAGAGAAACTTATGGCATGTTAGCTAAACGATATTATACTACTATTACTGCAATTGAAAATTTCAATTCTTACGACCCAAAAAAGAAAATGGCTTCAGGAAGTTATATCTATATTCCGTTAAATGCTGAAAATAGAATCATTCATAAACCAGCCTTAGACGATGCCGACCTGCATGAACTTTATTATAAGGTTGCCGAAGGAGATGATATTGGGTTAATAAGTATGTACACAGGTGTTACTAAACGCGAAATGATTACAATGAATAACTTGCATGGTAATACATTACAAATAAATCAACCTTTATTAATCGGTTGGGTAAAAATGGTACCTAAAGATTCATTAAACGTAGCTTTGGGATTGGCGTACCCTACACCATTAAAGAAAACAATAAAAGATACTACTGAAAAAGTTTATTTCGGAGGGCTTGATAAAGATTATAATACCCTAACAAATAACGGAATAAATGTACTTAGTGAAAAAGGTACAGCAGTTTTCTTTGATAAAGCAGGAAAAAGTAATGTTTATTGTGCCTTTCATAACTCAACACCTTATGGTACTATCATTAAAGTTTTTAATCCGGGCAATAATAAAACTATATTCGTAAAAGTACTTGGTCCCTTACCGGATACCAAGCAATTTGCAAATTGTATTATCGGAATTTGTAGTGCAGCAAAAGAAGACCTTGGTCTTACGGATAATAAAGCATGGTGTGAACTTTCCTATCCCGTAAATTAAAACACCGATATTAAATTAAAAATATTTCATATTTTTAATTTTACTTTTTTAATTATCATCGGTATATGAAAATTCTTATCATTCGTTTCTCTTCTATTGGCGATATCGTGTTAACTACCCCTATAATACGGTGTGTAAAAATGCAATTACCGGATTCTAATCTCCATTTTTTAACAAAATCTTCCTTCGCACCAATAGTTAATTACAATCCTTACATTGACAAAATACATTATTTAAATGATGATTGGGAAGAATTAATACAGTCTCTTAAAAAAGAAAAATTTGATTTCGTAATAGATTTGCATCATAATTTACGCACAATGCGTGTAAAAAAAGCATTAGGAATAAAAGACTTTTACTCTTATCCGAAATTAAATATAAAAAAATGGCTCTTAACCGTTTTAAAGATAGACCTAATGCCCGATAAAAGCATTGTTGAACGATACTTTGAGACTGTAAAAACATTAAAGGTAACAAATGACGGCAAAGGATTAGATTTTTTTATACATGACGAACACAAATTAGGCAATAATGATATACCTATGGCACATTGGGGAGGCTATGTTGGTTGCGTTATTGGTGGTTCTTACAAAACCAAACAATTACCACTTCAACAATGGAAAAAATTTTGCGAGCTAATACCTTATCCGGTTATTTTAATGGGTGGACCTGAGGATAGGGAATTAGGGTCGCAAATTGCAGAACAAGACCCAATAAAAATTTATAATTCCTGTGGTAAGTTTAATCTTAATGAATCGGGCGAACTGGTAAAACATGCCAAAGTAATTGTGAGTAATGATACCGGCTTAATGCATATTGCTGCAGCCTATCAAAAACCTATAATCTCTTTATGGGGCAATACATCGCCACAAATGGGTATGTATCCCTATTATGGTTATAATAATCTTAAAGAACGAGTGTCGCCAAAATCTATAATTGTAGAAAATAAGGACTTACCATGCCACCCGTGTAGTAAATTAGGTCATAATAAATGTCCTAAAAAGCATTTTTTATGTATGAATTCTCTTGATATGAATTTTGTTTCAGAACAAGTAATAGTACTTTGGAAACAAAACGAATTAAAATAATAGTAGTTATACAGGTCAAAGTTACCTTATTTTCAAATAATTTAACAATTTTTTGAAATTTTATTTTTTTTATTCAAAAAACATACAAACCTTTGCAATAACAAATATATTCTTTTGTTGCAGTCATCTTACAAAAAGCGTTT
>CAIYTT010000096.1 GCA_903929195.1 uncultured Bacteroidota bacterium | reverse complement strand
GTCATACAATGCGGCTACAGGTGCATTGACAGTCGGGAATTTAGTATCCGGTTCTGGAACCGGAGGTTCAATATCTGGTGCAAACTTAATAAGTGCTAATTACTTCAGTGGTAATGGTAGTTTATTAACAAATTAATATTTATATATGGACAGTAACACTATTTTAAGTACACTAAATGAAATTTTTATAGATGTTCTTGATAATGATTCTATAAAATTAGAACTTATAACAACGGCAAAAGATATTGAAGAGTGGGATTCGTTAAGCCATATACAGTTAGTAGTAGCTGTTGAAAAAAAATTTAAAATACGGTTTACAACACAAGAAATACAAAATTGGAAAAATGTTGGCGATATGATAGGTAGTATAGAAAACAAAATGAAAAAATAGTATGATTACTGCTTTTCATCATATAGGTTGTTTAGTTGAAAATATTGCTGATTCCGTTACCGACTATAAAATATTATGTCCTAATTTAGTTGTTAGCGAGATATATGATATTGAAGACCAACAAGTAAAAGTAGGGTTTATAACAATAGATAATACGAATATAGAATTTGTTGAACCCTATTCTACAAATTCAACCCTATTAAAATTATTAAATAAAAAACCGGGTTATTATCATATTGGTATTTTTACTGATAATATAGATGCTGAAATAACAAGATTAGAAGAAAACGGATATAGATTTATTAATAAATTTCGTTCTATGGCTTTTAATAATCGTTTTTGTGCTTTTTTATATAATATAGAATATCATTTAATAGAGCTAATTGAAAAAGAATAATCAAATATTTATTCGATTTTTTACTCTATACAAACTATTTTTCTTTATTTTATAATCTACTCAAAATATTTCATAGATTTGTTTTCAATTTCAAAATTTCATAAATAGAATGAAGTCATTAATACTCACAGCTACTGCATTATTAGTATGTTTTACTGCTATGTTTGCACAAACATTCCCTCCCGACCTTAATTGGGAGATGGGCATTAATGGTGGTTATAGCATTGCAACCCGTCCCGAAGGGCCTGACCCATTATATTGTGGTACAAAAACAAGTATTGTTCACGATTATTCTATTAGAGGAGCCTATTCTTTTTCACCAAATTGGCAACTAACATTAGATGTTGGAGATCGCAAGTGGGAATCTTACGGCTATTGGCCTATTATTGGCTCATTTGGTAAAACGCTACCTTCGCAAATGATTACGTTTACTGTTGCAAATCATGCAATATCAGAATCTTTTCAAATGAATTATGTTATCCCGTTTTTTACCAAATTTCAAGTTTACAACAAAGCAAATTTCTATTTTGGTGTTATGTTAGGTATGGTAAATTCTGTTAATGATGGTTCACTTGCTTATTCTACTTATAAATCAAAAACAGACTCAGGTTATATTTATATGTCTAAATTTGATTATGGCTTTGGTATAGGCTGGAGTTATGGTGTACAAACAGGATTTAGCTATTATTTTGTTCCTAAATTAGGTATTAATGCAGAAATTGCCATACGTACAGCTAATGTTGGCACAAACGACTACCGCAATAATCATGATGTTGGCGGGTATAGTCTTTTATATTTTCCGGCTACAATTGGTATTAGATATAAATTTTAATGTAATAGTTATTTAGTTCTACTGTTTAGTCATTACATTCTTGTAATTTTTTTATTTTCATTGCAGGGTAAATTAAATAACAATAAAGGCAATAAAATATTATTTAATATTTATTGCCTTTATTATAAAATGGTATTTTGTAATAGTTTTATTCTATATTAGTATCTTCAACTAATTTTTTTATTTCTTTTAATATAGGCATCCAACCTTCACCATTATTATAAGTTTCTTTATATCTTTTTTCGCCATCGGCAACAGTAGCATAATTACCTTGTGTTACAGTTAATAAATGCCCTCCATTTTCTTTGGTAATGCAATATGTAACCATTAAGTAATTTTCTGGTATGTCTGCAATAGTTGTACTGTTAGGGTCTATAACTGTATAGGCAAGCATTTTATCTTTTTCAATACTTGCAATTGTACCTTTAACAGCAATTATTTCTTTGCCTTCGTAATTCATTTTCCATAATAAATCACTTCCTTTTTGCCAATCAGAAACCGTTTCGCAACCAAACATATATTTTTTTGTCTGTTCCGGATTTGTCAAAGCATCCCATATTTCACTTGGCAGTGCATTAATTAAAATACTATTTACAATATATTTTTTGTCCGACATATTGCCTTAATAAATTTATAAGATATTATTTATTGTACGTGTTATTCTGCTTCTGCAACAACTTCTTTTACTTCCGGTATCATACGTTTCATCATAGCCTCAATACCCGATTTAAGGGTAATCATAGAAGATGGACAACCCGAACAAGAACCTTGAAGCATTAACTTTACTGTACCTGTTTCATAACCTTTAAAACTAATAGCACCACCGTCCATTTCTACTGCCGGCTTTACATAGTTCTCTAATAATTCTTTAATACGTGTTACTACATCTTCATCACCTGCACTTATTACATCAGATACTACTTTTGTAACTATTTGGTCTTCATGTATTACCGGTTTGCCCTCTTCCAAATAATTTTTTAAAAACTCACGTATATTTGGTATTACATCATCCCAATTTGTATCGGCTGTTTTAGATAATGTAATAAAATTGCTGGCAATAAATACACTTCTAATAAAAGGAAATGCAAATAACTCTTTAGCTAAAGGCGAAGGTGAAGACGTTGACTCATCTGGAAAATCAATACTTTTACTTGGATAAAGTAATTTGTTGGCTACAAATTTCATCGTCTCCGGATTCGGTGTCATTTCGGTATAGATACTTACCATTGTATTTCCTGTTTTAAGCATTTCAAAAATTATTTCATGCAAAAATAACTAATAAACGGTATTAAAAAGGTAGAAAAATTAAAATAAGGATATTTGACAATTCTATAATGAATAAATGTAATTATTTATTGCTTTAATGAAAAAACAATTCCAATAATTTTGTTGATATCTACACATGCTTTAATATATCCTAATCGTTATTTCTATTTAATACACATAAACCATTGTTTATAATGCCATAAACACAGCTACTTAATTTGTTGCCGATAAATGGATTATTTTTACTTTTGGATTTTACACTTGTACTTTGCAATACAGTTTCATTTTTTAATTGAAACAAAGTAATACATGCGTTCTCACCAACAGTTATGCTTTGTGATTCCATTTTAAAAATTAACCTTGGTAACACAGTTAAAGTTTCTATTAGCCGTTCTATTGATACATAATTTTTACAATAATGCCATAATACATTAAAAGCAGATTCTTGTATTGCCATACCATCACTTGCATATTCATACTCTTTTGTTTTCGCATCCCATTCCTGCGGATGGTGATGTGTAGCTATACAGTCTATAGTGCCATCTGCCAAGCCGAGTAAAAGTGCTTTCCTGTCTGTTTCGGTTCTTAATGGCGGGGATACTTTATACAAACTATTATAAGTATTTAATACATCATCAGTAAGAGCTAAGTGATACGGGGTAACGGAACATGAAATATTTAAACCCTCCTTTTTAGCTTTACGAATTAGTTCTACTGATGCGGCTGTACTTATACCTGTTATATGTAAACAAGACTCTGCATACCTTAACAGTTCAATATCTCTGTGTAAAAATATTGTTTCCGCTAATTCGGGTATGCCCGCCATACCTAATTTTGTAGAGTTAATACCCTCATTCATTAACCCACCGGCAGATAAATTGGTATCAATAGGCATTTGTACCAGTGTACCGTTAAATGCCTTAATGTATTGCATTACCTTTAATGCAAGGTTTGCATTTTGTATTGGTTTCCAACCGTCTGTAAAGGCTACTACATTGCTACAAAGCATATCAAGCATTTCTGCAATGTCTTTGCCTGCTGCATTTTGTGTTGCACTACCCATCGGGTGGATAGTTACAGCCTTATTTTTTGCTTTATGTAATATAGACTCTATAATAGATTTTGTACTCACTGCCGGTTCTGTATTAGGTGCAAGTAATACATGGGTAAATCCACCTGCTACTGCTGCATTTATACCGGTTTCTATAGTTTCTTTTTGTTCATAACCGGGTTCGCAATAGTCTGCAAATACATCAACCCAACCAGAGCTTATATATAAATTATTTTCGGCAATAATACTATCAGCCGTTTCTGTTATAACAGAATCAATGCGAGTAATGATACCGTCTTTAACCAATAAATCTACGGTTTTATTATTATATTCCGATTGTGAATCTATAACTGTAACTTGTTTTATAAGTATTTGCATTGTAGTAATTTAGCATTTATTATAAAGGCACTTAAAATCTTAAATTATACTTTTTATATAATCTAAAATTGAAGTAATGCAAAAATAGTTGAAAACTTTGTTTTGAAGAGATGAATAAACTGCATTTACCAAAAATGTAAACTTTTATTATTTTTCATTTGCCCTTAGCACCAATTTACAAATTATAATCGTTGCCACTTTCGTATGTAATATCTGTTTACTGTTGGGCATCTCATAGCAAAAGTCAACAAATTAAACTATTCAATATTTTGGCAATACACCCTAAAAATCTTCATATATGTATAAATAAAATTAATTTGACAATTTTTTGGAAAGTCGCCAAATCATACTATCCATCAAAATACCCAAATCATGTAAAAAACAATTTTTAATCTATATTCATTTCTATACATTAAATTACCTTTGCAGTCTATTTTTGCAATAAACTTATTCTCAATATATAACATGCGCTATTTAATTGTTTGCTTGCTCTTATTTTCTTTTTTTATTACCGGCTGTTTACCTGCACCTTATTACCAAAAGGTAGAACCCATACCACAAAACAATTGGCAATATGATTTTAAACCTACCTTTCAGTTTGAAGTAAAAGATACTTTTGCTACTTATCAACCTTTTTTTATAATCCGCCATACGCAAGCCTATCCTTATAATAATATATGGATATGGTTAAGCATAAAAGCCCCCGGAGACAGTATTGTTAAAAAAGAGCATTTAAATGTTGTTTTATCTGAGCCTTCAGGAAAATGGTTTGGCATAAGTATGGGCGAAATTTATGAGCAACGTATGTTTTTAAACTTATCTGATTCTATAAAATTTAATAAAATAGGTACTTATAAAGTAACAATAGAACAAAATATGCGTATTAACCCATTGCCTGATGTATTGCATGTGGGTTTAAGAATAGAGAAATATTTAGAATCTGCCAAACACAAAAAAAGATAAGTAATATGCGATTTTTTACCGGTGTTTATCTATTGTTATTAATATATATAATTACTGCACTTTGTTTTTGGGAATTTAATTTGCAAAAACAGAGTGCAAAAATATACGAACAAAGTATTCAATTGCTTAAAAGTGAAGTTGACAGTGCCAAAAATCCCTCATTGTATCTTACCAACAAAAATGTAATTGAAGGCAGTCGCAAATCGCGTACAAGCCAATATATAGGAGAGGGTGCTACTTTTTTGATTGTAATATTAATAGGAGCAGCTGTTGTATATGGGTCGTTTAGAAGGCGAATTTTAATGTCTAAACAACAAAATAATTTTATTTTGTCTGTTACACACGAACTTAAAACACCTATAGCTGCTATAAAGTTAAATGTACAAACACTTGAGAAACATAAATTAAGCGAAGAAAAAAAGTTACATATTCTTGCACAATGTATAAATCAAGCAAATAGGTTGAATGATTTATGTAATAATATGCTATTTGCTGCACGTATAGAGGGACGGCAGTTTAGACCGGCAAAAGAAATCTTCAATATATCTAAATTGGCAGAGGATTGCTACCATGAATATAAACTAAGATTTCAGGATAGATTGCTTAATGAAATAGTGGAGGATTGTATGTTTGCAGGAGATAAAATGACATTGCAAATAGCAATCAATAACTTATTAGAGAATGCTGTAAAATATTCGCCACAACATACTCCAATTATAGTAAGGCTAAGCTCTAATACAGATAAAATAAAAATATCAATTATTGATGAGGGTGTTGGAATTGCAGATTCTGAAAAGAAAAAAGTATTTAAGAAATTCTATCGAATAGGCAATGAAGAAACACGTAAAACAAAAGGTACCGGTTTAGGTCTTTACCTTACCGGTAAAATTATACAACAACATAAAGGTACTTTAACGATTAAAGATAATATACCAAAAGGTTCTATTTTTGAAATAGTACTGCCTAAGAATGACTAAGTAAAGTAAGTGGTTTTATTAGCAGACCTGATAGCAAAAGGTAAATATTTTGTTATCTCCCTATTTGGCACCAAATACTTTCTTTAAAATATCATTGATGCGTGCAGCGGGGTTTGTACGTATTTTACCTTCTTCTTCAGCAATATATAAAAAAACACCTGCTAGTGCTTTATCGGTAACATAACCCGGTAAGTCGGTATTTACTTTATTAAAAGTTGTGGGCAATTCATTGTATATCTTAAATATAGAAGCCCAATATCGGGTAGCTTGAGTTTTTGCTAATGATGCCCGCACTATTGGCAAAAAAGCCGCTTTTAGCGCTACAGAAGTTTTGGCTTTTAAATATTGTGTTGCCGCATCATTACCTCCCCTTAATATTGTTAAACCATCTTGTATAGTCATACCTGTTATAGCATTTACAAAAATTGGTAATGCCTTAGCCGATGCATCTTCAGCACCTCTGTTCATAGATAATATGGCATTATCCACCTGATTACCAAAACCTAACTCTCTAAGTGTTGTTTCTACGTTTCTGGCTTCCGGTGGCATTAATATTTTAATAAGCGAATTGCCAAAGAACCCATTAGGTACAGCTACTTTATTCGTAGCATTTTTAGCCCCTATTTGTAATGCTTGTCTTAAACCTTGTGTAATTTCAGAACTTGTAAGTGAGGCGCCTTTATTATTTTGATTCGTATTGATACCTGTATTTTTAACTTCCGTCTTTACTGTATTTACTTCTTTCTTAATATTTTTTACATCATTTTCTGCATTTTTTAAAATATCATCAAAACTTTGTGCTACTAATTGCATAGCACTAAGTTGAAAGCTAATAAATACGATAAATAATCTTAGTGTTTTTTTCATAATTGTTTTTTACTTTTTACAAATCAAATATAGTACCAAAGTTGAAAAAATAAAATAAATTATTTATCTTTTCTTTGTCCGCCACCATTACCTCCGCCACCGCTATCTCCGCCACCGTCTTCGCTGTCTTTCAGGTTTTTATCTCTGTTTTCGTTTGTAGGTGGTTCTATTTTGGTACTTGTTGGTTTACCATGTTTTCCTTGTCCTCCACCACCGTTTTTACCTAAATCAGATTTACCAAACCTATATGTAAAACTAATATTACCTACTCTTGTTTCTTTAATACGATTAATAGTTTCGTTATAGGCAGGTAAGTTATAATCTATAACAGAAGTATGTGTTTTTAAAATATCGGAACAATTAATTACTAAAGTTGCTTTGTTTTTCCAGAAGGTCTTTTTAATAGCTAAATCTATCCAATAGGTTTCTCTTAAATGCCCCTGTGCAATCACTTTAGGTGATTCGTAATTAGCATTTGCCTGTATAGAAAAACCTTTAGGTAATTTAAGATTGGTATTTACTTTACCAAACCAAGTAAAACCATTATCATTAGTAAGAAATTTTCTATATGCAGTATCTACCTGACTAACATTTAAATCATTTTGAAAGAAATTTAAATTAAAAGTAGCATCCCAAATAGGCATCATCTGTATATGCCCGGTACCCTCAACGCCATAAGTAGTACCTGATGTTATATTTACAGGTTGCGACAGTAATTCGCCTACTTCATTTATTAAGCCTAATTTAGAATCTAATGGTGTTATTAACCTTGTAACTTTTTGGGTAAGATTATTATTTACAGAATAATAAGTACTTAAAATAAAATTATCGCCTCTGTTTGTAGCTTTAGAATAACTGAACTCTATATTATTAATAAATTCAGGAATAAGGGCAGGATTACCCATATTTACTGTACCCGGATTAGATAAATCTTTAAAAGGTAACATAGACCTGAAATCCGGTCTATTAGTACGTCTGCTATAGTTAAGATAAATGCTTTGCTGCATAGGTAATTGATAGGAAACAAAAGCAGAAGGAAACAGATTTAAAAAGCTATTATGATAAGATGCCTGTGTAGGAGTTTGTCCACTACCATCATAAACGGCATCTTCTACTCTTAGACCGGCTTGATAGCTGAATTTATTAATTTGGTCGCTCCAATTAATGTATCCGGCATGTATTTGCTGTGTGTAATTATAATTTGCATATAATGTTGAATCAGTTTTGGGTGTACTGTTGTTTGAATCAACAACGGGATTACCTGTACTGTTAAAAAGAAAAAACTGCGATTTAAAGCCTAAACCTAATTTGCCGTTTTTAGTAATTGGGTCGGTATAGTCTGCCCATATATTTGTAGTGCTATTAATGCCTGTTGCAGGTGCATGTTCGTTAATAGGATTAAAAGGCATATTTGGGGTAAGTATATTTGTTACTATATCTTGGGTGCGGCTAATATTAGTTACAGATATAGTACCGTCAATATTCAACTCTTCATCTTTCTTTTTAAATTTATGTTTATAATCAAGGGCAGTAGATAGGGAAAGAATATTTACTTTAAAATTGGTACTTCTTTGTTGAAAATAATTGGGATTCCCTTTTTCGTTTGCCGAAGTATCGTAAACAGAGTAGTTTGAATAATCTTTAAATGCAAACTGCATTACGTTTACATTTTCGGTTAAAGTAAAGGAATTATATTTATTGGGGTCATAAGAAGCTCCTATATTTGAGAAAACTGCATTATGGCTTCTGGGTACATCCTCGTAAGTATGAAAAGATTGCAATACTTTGCCTGAATCATTTTTATTATATCGGTCGGTTATAACATCATTATAGCTATTATTTACCCTGAAACTACTGTTTAAAAACACATTCCATTTTCCTTTGCGTGCATTAATACCAAAATTGCCATTATATTTATTTATTCCCAAATTGTCTTTTGTATCATTTACTCTATCGCCTTCACCTAAGCCTAAAGTTACATTACCATTCATACCAAAACGACCGTCTTTTTTTGTAATAATGTTTATAATACCAGTGCTGCCTTGAGCATCATACTTTGCCGATGGGTTTGTAATTACTTCTACACTTTCAATACTGTTTGCCGGTAAGCTCTGCAAAGCAGAGGCAACATCAGAACCTAATAATGTTGATGGCTTTCCATCAATAAGTATCGTAACATCTGTTTTGCCTCTTAATGCAACATTACCGTCATTATCTACAGATACCGATGGTACATTTTGTAATACATCGGTAGCACTGCCACCTGCCGTTGTCGTATTTTTTTCTACATTAAAAACTTTTTTATCTACTTTAAGTTCCATTACCGGTCTTTCGCCTACTACACTTACTTCTTTAAGCGTGTTTTCAGACTCGGCAATTTTAATTTTTCCTAAATTTAAATCCGGTTTATCAGCAATAAGTACAACGGAAACAAATTTTGTTTTTATACCTATAGATTCAATTCTTAATCTATAAGTACCTAAAGCGATAGGAGCAATATTAAAAGAGCCGTCATCTTTAGTTAAATCACCGTTTACTACAGATGAATCCTGTTTAAGCAAGGTAGTTGTGGCATAAGCAATCGGCTTATTTTGAGCATCTATAATTTTACCGCTTACACTACCGGTTGGACTTGATTGTGCAAATAAAAATTGTGATAATGTAAGTAAAGGTAGAAGTAAAAAAAAGCGACAAATTCTCATAAAAGTGTAAAATATTTGCACAAAATTGCTTGAAATAGCTGATATTACCACCTTATGCCTATAATAAATAAATGTTAATCTACGGTAAAAATAAATAACATTGACTATTAAGTATTAATATAAATTAAAAATAATTAATTAGATTATTCATTGCCTGTTTTAGTTTCTATGAGATACGAATTGCGGTCGCCGGCATTACGAACAACCAATTCTGCAACAAAACCGGTAAGAAAAAAGAAGGTACCAATAGCCATTGTTGTAAGTGCTAAATAAAAGGCGGGTTTATTAGTAAGCCCAAATTCATTGCCAAGTCTTAGCTTATCGAAAATAAGCCAACCTACACAAATAAAACCAGCAAGAAATGTAACAGAACCTAAACCACCAAACAGATGCATCGGTTTTTTACCAAATCTGCTTACAAACTGTATAGATAGTAAATCAAGGAAACCATTAATAAAACGCTCCCATCCAAATTTAGATACACCATATTTTCTAGCTCTATGCTGTACCACTTTTTCGCCTATTTTATGGAAACCTGCATATTTAGCCAATACAGGTATAAACCTATGCATTTCGCCATAAACTTCTATGCTTTTAATTACTTTCCTTTTATATGCTTTTAAACCACAGTTCATATCGTGCAGTTGAATACCGCTTAAATGTCTGTTAACAGCATTGTAGAGTTTTGAAGGCAGGTTTTTAGTAATTGCATTATCGTATCTAACTTTCTTCCAACCGCTAACCAAATCATATCCTTCATCTACAATCATGTGGTAAAGTCCGGGTATTTCGTCCGGGCTGTCTTGTAAATCGGCGTCCATTGTAATAACAACATTCCCTATAGCCTCTTTAAAACCTATATATAAAGCAGGGCTTTTGCCGTAATTGCGTTGAAATTTAATACCTCTTACAGTCGAAAACTTTTTTGTTAATGTTTCAATTACATGCCAGCTATTGTCTGTGCTACCGTCATCTATCATAACTATTTCATACACATAGTTATGTTCATTGCATACCTTATCAATCCAAGGTACCAATTCAGGTAGCGATTCTTCTTCGTTAAAGAGGGGTATTACAATTGATATATCTACTGACATGGGCTGCTAAAGTACATGTTTATTGTAAAATAATACTTATGTTTTTTAGATTTTATAATAGCATTTGCATTTATAACATTATTATTTATTATTTTTTCCTATTCTATTTAATAGAAAGCTTACTATAACACCAAACAAACAATGCATAATAACGTATTGAAAATAACCAAAAATAAAATTCCCTAAATTAAATTCATAGTTACCGGGTGTACCTTTGTTTGCCGAAGGGAGTTTGTCGAGAAAGTGTGTGTCAATAAAAAACATATAAATATATGAATAAGAGTAACTCATAAATACTGAAATAAGTATCATTATAAAAACCACACCAAAAAGCTCTCTGAATTGTAATATACCACCATTTGCTTTATTTATTAAAAATGTAAATATACCGATTGCAAAAAATACAATGATATATGTAGAATAAGACATTATTTTAAAATAATTTTGATTATCAACCATTTTATATGAAAGTGATAATAATATAATATAAATAATGCCTACTAATATACCATATTTTACTGCTGATTGATTTCTTGTACCGGAAAAAATATTTTTCATTTATTTAAAGTGTGTTATATAACTATATTACTTTCGTTGTTATAGAACAAAGGTAGTTAGTATTTACCTATAAAATAAGGAATAGTGTGTATATAGCATTTTAATTGATATGCATAGATAATATTTGTAGTGTGTTTGCCGAAATTATTTTATATTTAATATGACTTAAAACATTTTATAACAACCCAATTATATAATTAAATGGGAATTAACAGGAAATGGAGTTAGATATTTGCAATATTTAATATTTTTATATTATATAAAGATGCATATAATTTTACAAAAGGTTTGGCAATGATAAAAATTGATAACAAAATGGGGTTTTATTGATAGAAACTGTAGATAAATTATTAATTGCATTTATGATTGTCTATGAGGTTATGATAATTTAGGAATTTATAACATGGAAAATTTAATGTTGAATTATTTTGTAATATTATATAGCTATGGGTGCTTTAATTGCAGCATGGCACACATAATTTTCTAATTTGAAATCTTCGTATTTAAAAGCAAATAAATCGTTTACATCCGGGTTTATTTTAAGTATTGGCAGCGCAAAAGGGGTTCTGCTTAATTGTAATTGTGCTTGTTCTTTATGATTATTATATAAATGTACATCACCAAAAGTATGTACAAATTCACCGTACTCAAAATCGCATACTTGGGCTATCATCATGGTTAATAAAGCATAAGAAGCAATATTAAAGGGTACACCCAAAAATACATCGGCACTACGTTGGTATAATTGGCAACTTAATTTACCCTTTTTGTTAATATTTTCTGTAGGCGACACATAAAACTGAAATAACGCATGGCACGGAGAAAGTGCCATTTTAGGCAGGTCGGCTACATTCCATGCATTTACGATTATTCTACGGCTATTTGGGTTTGTTTTTAATTGATGAAGCACGTCTGCAATCTGGTCATAAGTTTTACCGTCAGCCCCTGCCCAGCTTCGCCATTGATGCCCGTAAACAGGGCCTAATTCTCCATTTTTATCTGCCCATTCATCCCAGATACTTACACCGTTTTCATTTAAATAGGCAATATTAGTATCACCTTTTAAAAACCACAATAATTCGTAAATAATTGATTTAAGGTGCAGCTTTTTGGTTGTAATCAGTGGAAACCCCTCTGCGAGATTAAAACGCATTTGGTAACCGAAACAACTTTTTGTACCGGTACCGGTACGGTCATTTTTCTGTACACCAGTATTAATAATATGTTGAAGTAAATTTAAATAATTTTGCATGCTTATTTGTTTAAGAAGTTTGTAAATACCATTTTATACAAAGGTATTTAAACAAATAAAAGCTAAAAAAGATTATTACTAAAATAGTAAGCTAAAAGTAAGCGATTACATTTTACATTTGTAATTCCATTTGTGGATTAATATTAATGAGTACACTATCTATAATTATTCCGGCATATAATGAAGGCCTTACCATTCACCGTATTTTAAATAAAGTGAAAGCTGTAGTATTGAATAATAATATACAAAAAGAAGTTATTATTGTAAATGATTGTTCTAAAGATAATACAGAAGAAGCAATCCTTTCTTATAAAGCAGAAAATCCTGATTTGCCCATTACTTACTATAAACATGAAATCAATCAGGGTAAAGGTGCTGCCTTACATACCGGTATAAAACAAGCTACAGGCGATTATGTAATAATACAAGATGCAGATTTAGAATATGACCCTGAAGAATATAATATTTTATTGAAACCTATTGTAAATAACTTTGCCGATGTAGTCTATGGGTCAAGATTTGTAGGCGGCAAGCCACACCGTATATTGTTTTTTTGGCACTCTATTGGTAACCGCTGGCTTACAACGGCATCTAATATGTTTACCAATTTAAACCTTACAGACATGGAAACATGTTATAAGGTATTTCGTAGGCATATAATTCAGGGCATTACTTTAGAAGAAAAACGTTTCGGTTTTGAACCGGAGGTAACTGCAAAAATTTCGCGATACCCCAAAGTTAGAATTTATGAGGTAGGTATTTCTTATTACGGTCGCACTTATGAAGAAGGTAAAAAAATAGGCATGAAAGATGCATTCCGTGCTTTATATTGTATTATAAAATATAATATTTTTAAAAAATAATGCTTTAGCTATTTTGAAATTGCTATTAAATAGTAATTTTTTACTTCTTTATGTCTTGTTTTAGGATTTAAAAATTCAGGGCTCAATTCGCTAACTTTAAAACAGCTACCCTGAAATAGTGTGGCATGTTTATATCCATGTTTTTCTAAATCCTGTAAGCCGTCGTCCATCGTAATTACATATTTTTTATTTGTTATGTACGTTATAGTATCTGTATTATCAATTATAACATCTCCATAAAATGGAAATGCATTCATAGGGTCGTGCATTTTATAGGTTATCATTTCTTTTGCAAGCATTTTTCTACTAACTATATTTTCTTTTACAAAAATTCCCAGTTGATTGCCAATCTGATATTTAAGCAACGAGAAATAAACTTGATTCGTTAAAAACAGATTTATTAGAATCATCCCACTTGCTGAAAGCCATACTAATTTGGCACTAAATTTTTTATAAAAAACAATAAATAACCATGCTAAAGTACTTGCTACGCCTGTAAATACTACAATAGGGCTTGCGGGAAAAGAAAATTGAATTAATAAATTCATTGCAAATAGCAATAATAACATTATTGTAGCTTGAAAATACTTTAAAAAATTGGCTAATTTAACCGGAATTTTACCATCAATAAGTTCTTTAATATAAACTGCTGTAACAATTGCAGACAACGGAAAAACAACAAAAATATAGTGAGGTAATTGGTATGCCGACATGCCAAGACATAAATAAGTAAGTAAAAAACCACCGGTACTTATCCACTCTTGCTCTTTGGTGAGTAAGAATTTTTGTTTTACTAATAGTACACCGTTTCTAATAAGTGCTATAATAAAAATAAATATCCATGGTAGGAAAGACCAAAGCATATTTAACATTAAAAAACTAATATCGGCACCGTTTTTCCATGGGCTTTCACCTGTTATTCTGCCAAAACTCTGCGACCAATAAAAGAATCGCAAGCCCGATGTGTTTTTATGTCCGTTAACTAATTTTTCAGGGTGCAGGTCAAATTGAGTGTATAGACCAATGCTCATAGGTATTAATAAAATGGCAATAACCAATATACCTAATAAATACTCTATTCGCATAAATTGTTTCCAATCTCTTTTTAAAACCCAGTTGCTCATAAATCCAAAAACTGGCACCATTAATGCCAATGGTCCCTTTGTCATCATACCTAATGCAATAGAACCACAACCCAATAAAAAATAGTGTATTTTTCTGTTTTCAATCCATTCCTGTATCAGCCAAAATGCAGTTGTTACCCAGCACATCAGCATTGTGTCGCAGCGAATATCGTTTGTCCATAAAAACATACCTTGACAAGTTGCCAAAATCAAAGCTGCTATTTTACCTGTTTTTTTATCATATAAACGGGTGGCAAGTTTATAGGTAGCAAAAATGGCCCATAATGCTGCTAATATAGACGGTAGTTTATATCCAAAATTAGTAGTACCAAATAATTTCATGCTTGTAGCAGTTACCCAAAAAAGGAATGGTGGTTTGTCGAGGTAATCAAGCCCCCTGTCGTATAGATGAAGGTAGTCTCCACTTTTCATCATTTCCCTACTCATTTCGGCATATTGAGATGCATCTACATCCATCGTATCTACCCTAACACTTGTAAAATAAACAATGGCAATGATGATAAAAATCCAAAACGGGATTTTGGGCATATTTATATTATTATGTATTAATTTTGGCTGCAAATTAGAAAAACTATTCTTGATAGTCTGGAATAATTAATAAAATAGTAGATTCACAACTTGTAGATAGTGTTATAAACATTTGTATTCAGAAAAAAGTTGCAACTTTAGCCAATGTTAAGTTTAAAATATGTTGCCTTAGAAGCTGAAAATTTTGCAAATGCAACTTCAGATTCAATTGTTCTTGTAGTTTCTTTGGCTTTGGGCAATGCTATAGGTATAGGTGAAGTAATTTTATATAATAAAGAAAGTCTGCAACAAACTATAGAGCTGCTTGAAACGAAGCGAAATTTAATAGAACGATATGCATTAATAGACCCTAAAAGATTTTGGCATTTTTTACATCACCTCATTCCCGGCAGTACCTTACTTATTGCCGCACTTGATAGTGCAGGATGGGATTTATTTGCACAACTTAGACGATTACCACTGTATAAATTACTTAATATTGGCAATTATACTGCACCAATTGCCTCTTATACACTATTTGCAAAAGATTTGTCTGTTTTGTTTCAAGAAATAAAAGACAATCCCTATTCGGTATATAATGTAGTTATAGATGATATTAAGGATATTGACTTATTAACTGATTTACCAAAAGCTACAGATGCATCTTTTAGACTTACAATTAAGAATACTATTGAAAAAAGGGAGTTGATAAAACATAAAGACATTTTAGCAAAATTGAATATTGAATTGATAGAATATCATTTCATCTCAGGACAAATTACAGATATAGAACATTTATCATTTCATTCTAATATTCCTTTATATGCTTCAGAAAATTATAATTTAGAAAAACAGATTAGTAATATTGCAACTTTATATAATGGTATTGTAATTAAACCCACTTTTTGTGGCGGCATTACACCTACATTACTTATACTAAAAGAAGCAAAAACTACAGGTTTAAAAATAATGTTATCTGCTGCAAATGAAACAATAATAAGTACAGCAGCCATTTTACATTTAATGCCAATGGCTGATAAAATTACCCCCTCGTTCTATAACCCGAACAATAGAATACAATCGAACATAAAGGTAGAAAATAGTAAAATAGAAATAGGTAGCGGTTTTGGATTGGGTTTAAGATGTATGTAGCAGCTAATTTGTTACATATTTCCTGATACCCAGCAGAAAATAAGGAAGAATGTGAAAACATGCAACATGGCATGGTATAGTTATATTAATTGCCCTTATTATCATCATATTCTTTATAAAAAACATAAATACCATTTTTATCCCTTCTATATACGCTATAAATATTGCTTCCGGCAGGCTTTGATACCGAATCTCCTATTAACATTTTATTTCCCAAGGAGCAAGCATATATACATAATTATCGTCGGCAAAAATAAATTTGATCGCACGCCTTTGGAAGTCATCTGGTTTAATTACAACTGAATTTATGTTTGTTTGATAAAAATGTTTATAGTAAATCTTTTTATCAATGAAATATGCAATAATGCTCAATAACAAAATTGAGATAATTATTAGGTTCGTTATCTTTCGTCTATTCATTTTCTTTAAATTTTAACTATTACCATTCTTCCTGATTTTCCGCAGGGAATCAGGAAGAATGCCCGGGTATAAGCAAACAGATAATAAACATATAAAAAGATGGGGTATTGCAGCCTTTTTTATTATCTTTATTCTTATTTTAAATGGATAATCAAAATGAAGCATATAAAATATGCAGTCGTTCTATTAGCTATGTCTATAATGGCTTTTAGCTGTGCAAGGCAACCAAAGAATACAGATGAAGTAGTTGAAACTTTTTTTTATTGTGTAAAAAATGGAGACTACGATAAAATTAAATCACTTCGTGCGCAATGTTTTGTAAATGATACAGAAGGCGATAATATTAAACTGAAATTGCTTCATGATTATTTAGCAGAAAATGGCATTCCAACGAAAGATAAATGGAAAATTAGTTACGATACAAATCGTAGAATTTTGAAAACAAAAATGTATGCTGTTGAGATATATAGAAAATATGACCAAAAAGAAAAAAGAAATAAAGGGGCTGTTATAGATTTTACTTTTGATTATGAAAGAACACATACTAGAGATTCTATAATGTGGTTCAATCTTCATTCTTTATGGAATGAAAATAATTAAATATCAATTCATTCACATTTGAGGCGAGACACTACCGAAATTAAGTAGCACGCGTACTTCCTGTGGTTTAAGTTTTAAATTAATATTATCGCCATGTTGTTGAAACTCTTTTTTATCAAAATAAAATAAAAAACCATATTCTGCATATTATCAATTTAATGTACTTTTGGCTTTTATATTTCAAATAAGAATTAATAAATGACATCTAATATAAATATAGAAGTAACGCTTGACGACGAAAAAATGCCGAGCGAAATTAAGTTTACCGCTCCCGGTGGTGGTATTAACGACCCACATAAAGTAAAGGCAATGCTACTTGGCTTGTGGGATGGTGAAGAAAAATCTGCATTAAGAATAGACTTATGGACAGAAAAAATGACCATTTCGGAAATGAGTGATTTTTATTACCAAACATTTTTCGGTATGGCGGATACTTACCTGCGTGCTACCAAAAACACGGCTCTCAGTAATGATTTAAAAGCATTTGCCAAAACATTTTTACAAAAAGCAGGCGAAGAATTAGTTGAAGACATCAAAAATTAATTTTGATAGCAAAAACAATTTAAATTTAAATATATGACATTAGAACAAAGAGTAATGGATGAGTTGAAAAATGCAATGCGTGCAAAGGATGAAGCTGCATTGCGTTCTCTTCGTGCTATTAAAGCAGCTATACTTATAGAAAAAACATCGGAAGGTGGTGGTGATGTAATTAGTGAGGCTACTGAAATAAAAATGTTGCAAAAATTAGTAAAACAACGTAGAGATTCTCTTGAAATATTTGAAAAAAATAATAGAGAAGATATGGCTGTTAAAGAAAGAGAAGAGCTTGCAATAATAGAAAAATTCTTACCTAAACAAATGTCTGCCGAAGAACTGCAAACAGAAATTAAGGCAATAATAGAGCAAGTGGGTGCAAAAACTATTGCTGATTTAGGCAAAGTAATGGGTGTAGCAAGCAAACAATTTGCCGGCAAAGCCGATGGCAAAGCAATTTCGGAAACTGTAAAACAATTGCTTGCTTAATATACATTTTTATTATGGCTCTTGATGCAACCGGGCTTATACTAATTATACTTTTTTTTATACGTGGCTATATGAAAGGTATAATTATGGCAGTGTTTTCGGTACTGGCTTTGTTGTGCGGTATGGTAATATCCCTTAAACTATCACAAAGTTTTGCTACTTGGTTACTTGCTAAAGGTATAATTACCAATGGTTGGGCATTGCTTATAAGCTATTTAATTCTATTTATTGGGGTAGTAATCTTAGTACGATTTTTAGCCAAGCTAATACAAAAAGTAGTAGAAAAACTGATGCTGGGTATCGTAAATAAAATTGCCGGCGGTTTACTTTATGGCTTATTGGCTGCCTTGTTTTGGAGTTCCTTATTATGGATAGGTACTAAAATGCATATTATATCGCCGCAAACAATTGCTTCATCTAAAACATATTCTTGGCTATCGCTTATGGCACCTGCTTTTTTTAATATGGCAGGTAATTTATTACCTGTAGTTAAAGACACATTTAGTAATTTGGAACATTTTTTTACCACTATAAACCAAAAACTACCCTCAAATGTGGGTACTAATTGATAACTACGATTCGTTTACCTTTATATTACTTGATTATATACTGCAAACAGGTGCAAAATGTATTGTATATCGTAATGATGAAATTACATTAGAGCAATTAATAGACTTAGCACCCCAACGAATCATTATTTCTCCCGGTCCCGAAACACCTATACAGGCGGGCATTACTATGGCCGTTATTCATCATTTTCATAAACAAATACCTATTTTGGGCGTTTGTTTGGGGCATCAAGCTATCGGTATGTATTTTGGTGCAACTTTAGTAAAAACACTATACCCTATGCATGGTAAAACAAGCTTAATTAAACATAATAAACACCCATTATTTTATGGCATACCTAATAGGTTTAATGTTATGCGGTATCATTCGTTAGCTATTAAATTCAACGAGTCGCCATTGTTAGCATTGGCTCATACCGATGATGGAATTATTATGGCATTGGCACATAAGCAATACCCATGTTGGGGTGTTCAATTTCACCCTGAATCAATTGGTACCGAATATGGATTGCAACTTATAAAAAATTGGGTTGAAGCGTTTATTTAGTCTCTCGGTTTTAAACCGTTCTTTTCTCCGAATTCTTTTTGTAGTTTTAAAAATTCTTCTTGTTTTGTTTTTTCTGTATTGGCTAAATCAGTAAGTTTATTGGTCCATTTTATTAATTTATCATCTGTTGTATTTGCATCAAAATTTTCAACAGGGAGGTAATAGTCCATAACTTTTTGTTTTTCAAAACCTAATAACTCAAGTTCGCTCTTCCTTAATCCCTCCGACCCACCAATATCTTTCAATTGATTTACTATCTCCATATTTTCATCAATAAAATAAGCTAATTGTATTCTTATTAATACCAATTTAGAAAAATTTTTGCTCACTCGGGCTTCTTCATATGTACTGTTCCAACTATTATTTTTATAAATAAGGCTGTCGTATATATCGCATACAACCCCGTTTAGCTTTTTTGCTTGGTTTTTATTAGGAAATCTGCATGCAAATAAGCAAAAAGTAAAAAGTAAAATGAGTTCAAATGAATGTTTCATAAACAATTATATATTTTACATAATTAATAATAAAAAAAGAATTATATAATTAACCATATAATTCCATGTGAATATCTTTCTTTTCATAACCTAAATTCACTATTCGTTCCTTTGCTTCATCAATCATTGCATGCCAACCACAAAGCATAAAAGTTGCATCTTGCTTATTTTTACATAATGTTTCATATATCGGGTGAACATAACCCATATTTCCATCCCATATTTCACGAGATAGTGTAGGGCAATAATGAAAATCAGAAATTCTATTTTGCAAATCAATCATTTCTTCTTTATACAATAAATCTTCCTGCCGTCTTGTTCCAAAAATAAGGTATAAATTTTTATGTGGTAAATTATGTTTTTCAATATACAGTAACATACTTCTAAATGGTGCAATACCTGTACCTGTACATATAAAAAATAAGTCCTTATTAAGCATTTCCGGTATTACAAAATGGCCTTGAGGTCCTCTAAGTGTAAGTGAATCACCAACTTTAATTTCATCAAATATGTAAACAGAGCCTATACCATTCTTTTGTTTGGCAATAACTAATTCAATAATATTATTTTCTTGTGGCATAGAAGCAATACTGTAACTGCGCCATCTTTTATTCCTTTGTTCTGAAATTGGCAAATCAAGAGTGATGAATTGTCCGGGTAAAAAATCAAAAATAGTCGTGTCAACAAGTTCTAACCAATATTTTCGTGTATTTGGTGTTGCTTGTTCTATTTGTTTAACAATAGCAGTTTGCCATTTTGGAAGCATATAAATATTATTGTATATTTTATTGCAAAAATAGCCTAAAAAATATAAATATATTTTCACTTTCAGGAAATGCTTTTTATTTTGCTATTTTTATTTTGTAAACAATGATTCAGGTTTAAAATAAACTCAAAAATTATTGAATAAAGCCATTGCATATTTAAGAAATTAGTACAAAATATAATAACTACTTTCAATATTCATAAATATACAATGCAATTATTTGCCTTTATGAAAAAAAATAGGACATTTTAAATAATTTCGAATCCTATACTAATTCTTTTCTAACAATACTTTTTTACTACATCACATTCTCAATTAATGCCACAATCTGTGCATGTATTTCGGCTATTGATTTCATTTCATTATTTGCATTATAACATTTTATGCCTGTTATAGACTTATCTGTTTCCAGCATGTTTTCATATTCCTGTTTAACGGCTTTTTGTAAAGCAAAATCTTTTTCATGTATATCGTCTTGCCCGTTTAAATAATCACGTTCCAAAACTGCCATCCTTGCCTCTAGCGATTTTTGGGTAAACGAAAAAGGAACATCTAAAAATAAAGACAAATTGGGCTTGGGAATAGTATTATATTCATATTCAAATACATTTATCCATTCTGCCAGTTCTTTTTTCTCTTTTATGTCTTTTGTTTTGGCACATTGAAAAGCTATATTAGATAAAACATACCTATCTACTAATACAAAGTAACCATTACTAAGCCATTCTCTAATTGTTTTTGCAAAATCTTTTCGGTCTTCTGCAAACAATAATGCCACCAATTGCGGGTGTACTTGACTTACATTACCAAATTCGCCACGCAAAAATTTTGAAATAAGTGTACCGAATACCCCATCATTATGTCGTGGGAAATGTATAAAACGGGTCTCGACACCCTTATTGTGTAAATAAGTTAGTAATAACTCTATCTGAGTAGATTTTCCTGAACCATCTAAACCCTCAATTGCAACAAATTGATTTTTTATAATCACTTTATTTTCCAAAATATTTTAATTTCTTAATGGCTTTCCGGTATTTAAAATACTTTGTAGCCTTTCTAATGTTTTCTTTTGCCCGCATAAGCTTAAAAATGCTTCCCGCTCTAAATCGAGCAAATACTGTTCGCTCACTAATGTTGGCTGACTTAAATCACCACCACACATTACATAAGCTAATTTTTCGGCAATTAATTTATCGTAATCGCTAATGTAGTTACCACGCCACATATTATGTATGCCCGACAACAAACCACCTAAACCACCCCTACCTTGCACTTTTACATCAAAACGGGGTTGTGGTGGCGTATAGCCTCTGTCCCACAATAGTAAGGCTTGCTTTTTAGCATCGCCAATGCGGTTATCGGGGTTCATGGAGATATGGTCGAAACCCGGGCGAAGCACAAAATTATCGAATGCTTCATGTGCCGATGTAGATACTTTAGCTGTACCTATATTTATAAATAATTGTTGCAGATAATTGGTTTCTATATCTTCTTTTATATTTCTGTCTCCGGCACGCAATGCTAATTCTTTAGTGCCACCACCACCGGGTATAAGACCTACTCCTACTTCTACCAAGCCAATATACGATTCGGCAGCAGCTTGCACTGCATCGGCATGTAAACACATTTCGCAGCCGCCGCCAAGTGTTAAACCATGCGGAGCTACAATAACAGGAATATTACTATACCTTAATCGCATAGTAGTAGCCTGAAACTGACGAATTGCCATATCTAACTCATCGTATTCTTGCTCTGCAGCAAACATAAATATTAATGCCACATTAGCACCTGCACTAAAATTAGCACCTGTGTTTGCCAATATCAATCCTTTATACTTTTCTTCTGCAATCGCTACCGATTTATGTACCCCTTCAAGCACTTCGCCACCTATGCTGTTCATCTTAGTGTTCCATCTAAGCGCCAGCACGTCATCGCCAATATCATACAGTTTGCAAGCACTGTTTTTCCAAACCACTTTTTCGTCCAGATGCTCTAATAAAATAAAAGAACCTAAACCGGGTATTGGTAAATAGTTTTGAGTATTTATATCGTAATAAAGTCTTTTACCGCCCTCTGTTTTGTAGAAAGAATTGATACCTTTTGCCAGCATATCAGTTACCCATGTAGCCACTTCTATCCCACTCTCCTTCATTAGGGCAATCGATTTTTTAAGCCCTATGGTATCCCAGCTTTCAAAAGCACCTATTTCCCAACCGAAACCGGCTTTTAATGCATCATCAATTTTAAATAATTCATCGGCAATTTCGGGTATTCTATTAGATATATATGCAAATAACGTATGGTGAAACTGTTGGTAAAATTCACCAGCTTTATCAGTGCCATTATAGAGTACTTTCAATCTCTGTTTTAAATCATCAATTGGTTTAGCGGCTTCTATGGTTGCAAATTTGCTTTTTATTTTAGGCACATACTCCATTGTTTCGGGGTTAAGGGTTAGAATGTCTGACTTGCCCTTGCCACCCGATACTTTTTTATAAAACCCTTGTCCTGTCTTATCACCATACCACTTATTTTCCATCATTTTTTCTATAAATGCCGGAATCTTAAATATCTCTTTTGCTTCATCATTAGGTGCATTTATGGGTAGGTCTTTAGCTACATGCACAAGAGTATCTAAACCTACCACATCACCTGTGCGGAAAGTAGCCGATTTTGGTCTGCCTAAAATTGTGCCTGTAAGTAAATCAATTTCATCTATAGATAAACCTAAATTTTGCATAGCCTTAAAAACGGCCATAAACCCAAATACACCTACTCTATTTGCTATAAATGCAGGCGTATCTTTACAAAGAACAGTAGTCTTACCTAAGAACCGGCTACCGTAATCCATTAGGAATTGTACTATTTCGGGTTTCGTTTCTGCGTTGGGTATTATTTCTAATAATCTTAAATAACGGGGCGGATTAAAAAAGTGAGCTCCACAAAAATTTTGCCTAAAATCTTCGCTGCGACCTTCGCAAATTTTATGTATAGGTATGCCCGAAGTATTGGTGGTAACCAAAGTGCCTGGTTTGCGGTATTTTTCTATTTGTTCAAAAATACGCTGTTTTATATCCAATCGTTCTACTACAACTTCTATAATCCAATTACAAGTACTTATTTCAGGTAAATTATCTTCTATATTGCCTGTTTTTATTAAGGTGGCAACTTTAGGTGTATATACTGCCGCCGGCTTGCTTTTGAGTGTTGCTGCAAGGGCATCATTCACTATTCTGTTTCTTACCTGCTTATCGCTTACAGACAAGCCTTTGGCTGTTTCTGTTGCATTTAATGCAGCAGGTACAATATCTAATAAAAGAACCTGAACGCCAATACCTGCAAAATGGCAAGCAATACGAGAACCCATAACCCCGCTACCTATAATAGCTACTTTATTTATTGTTCTATTCATATAAAAAAAGGGACTTTTTTTAACGCTGTAATTTAGGAATAAAAAATGTTATTGCTGCTAATAAAGGAACAAAATTATAAAGTAGAAGTTTTTCCCCCATTCTTAACATATAACCATAATAAGCCTAATAGTAGAGATGGACTAAAAAACAAGTGCAGTTAGTAAATAACATCTACTTCCCATCACTAGTAAAAAAATTACACTATCAATTTATAACATAAAATAGGATATAAGGATATTTATTGGGGTCATGCTCACTTCCATGACGTCCTGCGGAAAATATAGAAAGAACAATACATTGAAATATGAAATATATTTAACAACCCTTTTTAGCTGGGTATGCTTTGGTAAGACCCAGCATTATATTGATTTCTTTGCTACTAATTGCTATTAACTCCTATTATTCTCATAGCGTATCTACGAATTAAATGGCTACTTACATAGCATTAAATAGCCTAACTTTGCTTTTTAAGAAAGTAATACTTTATGAGCGAAGAGAAATCACTT
>CAIYTT010000095.1 GCA_903929195.1 uncultured Bacteroidota bacterium | reverse complement strand
TACATTATATAAAAAATAAATTAAATTAATATTCAATTTCAATCTATCTTTCAACTTTCTTCTTCTCCAAAACAATCCCTTTATTTTGCTTACTTTTCATTTTTATTTTTGCAAATGGATATTGAAACAAATATAATTCCACAATAAAAATCAGATAAATCAATACATAGGGCTTGGTCTATATACGATTGGGCTAATCCTTCTTAAATTCTGGCTATTCCCTCCACAATTTTTACTGCTTTTATATTGCTATAACTACCTTAAAAGATACAAAAGACATTGTGCTATGCGATATAGTTTTATTTTTTGGACAGAGATTAAAAACAGTTCTATATTTAGGGCTTGCTCTCTACAGATTTCCGGTTAAAATCTTTAACTTTGTATAAAAAATAGATTATGGGCTTACCTGTTTTACCTATTGTTACCGCAGACGAATACCTTGCTTTTGAAAACAATTCTGATACAAAACATGAATATTTTGACGGTGAGATTGTTGCAATGGCAGGTACCTCTTTTAATCATAATTTTATTTTTGCTAATCTAATGGGCGAAATACACCTATTTCTTAAAGATAAAAAATGTAATGTATTTGGTTCCGAATTAAGAGTTGCTACCCCTTTTTTCAATTCTTATATGTATCCCGATTTAATTATTGTTTGCGATGATATAGAAAAACAAGAATCAAAATTTGACACCTTAACTAACCCAAGTGTTATTATTGAAATAATGAGTGAGTCAACAAAAGAAAAAGATTTAGGTATTAAATTTTGGCGCTATTTACAAATACCTTCTTTAAAAGAATACATATTAATAGATAGTATGAAATTTGGAATAAAAGTAATTAAAATACAACAAGATAATTCGTGGAAACATTATGATACAGAAAATATAAATGATTCTTTGTTTATAAATACTATAAATATGCAAATACCCCTTAAAGATATATACAAAAATGTTTCTTTTTTTGATGGGCAAACGTTTAGCCAAAACGTTCCTCTTTAACAAATCTATAAACAACATAGAATTTAAACTCCTGCCTTTCCACTATAATGTTGCGTCGTATGTAAACTTTACTACTACCATTTTACTAAAACTCCTATTTTCTATTTTCTTCTCGTAAAAAGAAATTACAACCACCTCACTTCTTCTTCTCCAAAAACAATCCCCTAATTTTGCTTACTTTGCATTTTTATTTTTGCAAATGGATATTGAAATAGATATAATTCCTCAATTAAAATCAGATAAATCAATACATAGAGCTTGGTCTATGTACGATTGGGCTAATTCTGCTTATAATCTTGTTATTACTTCAACTATTTTTCCTGCTTATTATATTGCTATAACTACCTTAAAAGACGAAAAAGGCACTGTACTAAGTGATAAAGTTTCCTTTTTTGGTCATCAAATTAAAAACAGTTCGCTATTTAGTTTTTCAATCGGAATTGCTTACTTAATTATAGCTATTTTATCGCCTATATTATCTTCAATTGCAGATTATAAGGGCAACAAAAAAAGATTCATGCAGCTTTTTTGCTATATTGGTTCTTTATCTTGTTGCGGGCTATTTTTCTTTACCAAAAACAATATAGAATTAGGTATTATTTGTTCTGCTTTTGCAGCATTGGGTTATTGTGGCAGTATTGTTTTTTACAATGCTTATTTACCCGAAATAGCCCTACCTCACGAACGAGATACTCTAAGTGCTCAAGGCTTTGCTTATGGGTATGTAGGTAGTGTTTTATTGCAAATTATTTGCTTCATCTTTGTTTTTAAACCGGATTGGTTTGGCATTACCGATGCAGGAATGCCTGCAAGAATATCGTTTTTATTAGTTGGTATCTGGTGGATGGGTTGGGCACAAATAACCTTCTTGAAACTGCCCAATGGAATACCGCTCACAAAAGATACAAATCACAATGATTGGTATGTGCAGCATCCTCTTGTACTCAATGGAATACCTCTCACAAAAAATACAAATCACAATATATTAGTTAGTGGTTTTAATGAATTATTTAAAGTTTATAAACAAATAAAAAAGATGTTTGTATTAAAAACGTTTCTTTTTTCCTTTTTCTTTTACAGTATGGGTGTGCAAACGGTAATGCTTGCTGCTACTGTTTTTGGCGAAAAAGAATTGCATCTTGCTACTGCTCAACTTATTATTGTTATTCTTGTAATACAGTTAGTAGCCATAGCAGGTGCCTATCTTATGTCTGAACTATCTAAGAAAATGGGCAACTTAAGCGTTCTATTATTAGTGGTGTTCATTTGGATTGCAGCATGTATAGCTGCGTATTTTACCTACACTGCTACGCAATTTTATATTATTGCCGGTGTTGTAGGTTTAATTATGGGTGGCATACAATCTCTAAGTCGCAGCACCTATTCTAAATTAATGCCTGCCACACACGATACTGCCTCTTTTTTCAGCTTTTTTGATGTAACAGAAAAATTAGCAATTGTAATAGGTATGATTACGTTCGGCTTAATAGACAATATACTAAATATGCGCGTAGCAATAATTGCTTTAATCACATTTTTTATAATAGGTGCTATCTTTTTATATAGAGCTTTATTGTTAGAGAAAAAATTTCCGGCATCGCTTTTGTAAGGTTTCTTCCCTATTTTATTATTACTTTCAACTACCTTTGTTCTTTATTACAGCTAAATTAAAATTATGAAAATATATACTATTAATGCAGGATATTTTAAACTTGACGGTGGTGCCATGTATGGTGTTGTACCCAAAAGTATGTGGAATAAAATAAATCCTGCCGATGACAATAATATGTGTACTTGGGCTATGCGTTGCCTACTTGTAGTAGATGGCGAACGTAAAATATTAATAGATAATGGCATGGGTACGAAGCAAGATGAGAAATTCTTTAATCACTTTTATCCGCATGGGGAAGATTCTATTGAAAAAAACTTAGCTAAGAATGGTTTTAGTACCGATGATATAACCGATGTTTTCTTAACTCACCTACACTTCGACCATTGCGGTGGTTCTATAACAAGAGAAGGCGATAAATTAGTTCCTACTTTTAAAAATGCTACTTACTGGAGCAATCAATTGCATTGGGATAGTGCAACCCACCCTAACGAACGCGAAAAAGCATCTTTTTTAAAAGAAAATATTCTGCCGATTCAAGAAAGTGGTAAATTGAAATTTATTGATATTGTTGATGGTATGGAATGGTTACCTAACATAAAACTGCATGTTGTAAATGGTCATACAGATGCTTTAATGTTGCCGGAAATTAATTGCAATGGCACTACCCTATTATTTTGTGCAGATTTAATACCAAGTGCCGGTCATATATCTATGCCTTGGGTTATGGCTTACGATATGCGACCTTTAGTTACTTTGAATGAAAAACATAGATTATTAAATAAAGCAATTGAGGGCAATTGGGTTCTATTTTTTGAACACGACCCTAAAATAGAATGCTGCACCCTACAACAAACAGATGGCAGAATAAAATTAAAACAAACTTATAAGTTGGCAGATTTAATAAATTAAATTTACATAATTATAAAATACTATACTTGTTAATACTTGTGATACAATTATTAATTGTACAATTCTAATGGTTATTAACTAAGAATATATATTTTTGATTCATTTTCTATTTTGAATGCCAAATAAAATACGATATGCATCAATTTGCATATAAGTAGCAATCAAACAATAAAAAAACCTTTATAATTAGCAAAATTATGTTTATTTTGCACTCTTTATAATAGTATCCACAATAAAAAAATAAGGTATATGTATAATAGTAGTACAAAATGCTGTTTGCTTATTTTATGTTGCTTAGCAACAATAGCTATAAATGCAAAAGAAACAAATGCAATTGAAGTAGGTAAAGGCATTAGCAAACCAATGTCTTTTATTGAAAATAAAGGACAAATAATGGATGCTAATAGGCAAGTTCGTACCGATATTCAGTACAAACTATCAGCTACCGGTATGAATTTATTTGTTGGTAACGGTCAGTTAAACTACGAATTCAAAAAAATGGAGGGTAATAAAGCTTCAAACGCTTCTGTAAACACCTATATGATGAATGTAAATTTATTAGGTGCTAATAAGAACGCTGAAGTTATAAGCAGTGAGGCACAAGAATATTACGAAAACTATTTTCTTAACGATTTGAATGGACCCGGTTTAACTGCACATTCTTTTAATAAAATTACATATAAAAATATTTACCCAAATATTGACTGGGTGTTGTATGTAAAAGAAAATAAAGTAGAATATGATTTTGTTATTAAAAAAGGTGCTAATATAAATGACATTAAAATAGCTTATAATGGTGCTAATTCTTTAAGTATAAACGCCAATGGAGGTATCACTGCTGTTACACCAATGGGTATTGTAGAAGAAAAATGTCCTTATTCTTTTGAAACAGAAACAGGAAAAGCAGTAGCCTCTCATTTTAAAATTAATAATAATATAATCAGTTTTGAAACCGAAAGCTATACGGGTACATTAACTATTGACCCCTACCTTAATTGGAGTACTTATTATGGTGGTACTGCCGAAGATGTTGCTACATCGGTTGTTGCAGGTATTGGCAATGTACTTTATGTAGGTGGTTATACATCAAGTAATGCAGGCATAACAACTGTTGGTCCGGGTTATGGCGGCGGTACTTATGATGCTTTTTTGGTTAAATATAATGCCGCAGGTACTCGTATTTGGGCTCTCTATTTTGGTGGTTCCGGCGATGATGAGGCTACAGGTGTTGCAGTAGATGGTACAGGTGTAGTTTATCTTGCAGGTTTTACCAATTCTTTAGGTGGGCCGGGGCTTATGACCCCTTTTTCAGTACAACAAACAACTAATGGTGGCGGTTACGATGCATTTGTAGCACAGTTCAGTACTACAGGTGCCAAAAACTGGGCTACCTTTTTTGGTGGTACAGGCGATGACAAAGCATATGCCGTTACTTGCGATGGTGGCAATAATGTATATATTGCCGGTACAACGGCAAGCCCTAATGCAGCCGCAATGGCTACAGCCGGTGCCTACCAAGGGGCATTAAGCGGTACAACTGACGGTTTTATTGCTAAATTTAACACAACAGGTTTCGCTAGGGGTAGAGTTATTTGGTCAACTTATTTCGGTGGCTCATCACAAGAAGATATTTTCGGCATTCATTGCGATGCTAGCAATAATGTTCTTATTACAGGACAAACAAATAGTTCGATAGCAATTGCTACCGGTGGTGCTTATCAGGCTATATTAAGAGGTCCAAACGATGCTTTTGTTGCTAAGTTTACTTCTGGTGGGGCAGGAATTTGGGGTACTTACTTTGGTGGCACAGGAGCTGAGCAAGGTAATGCTATTACTACCGATGCTTTAGGTAATGTAACAATAATAGGTAATACCACTAGTACGGCTAATATTGCAACTACAAACGCATTTAAAACAACTTTAGGTGGTGTGCAAGATGCTTTTGTTGCTCAATTGGATGCTAATGGAACTACTGAAATTTGGGGAACTTATTATGGTGGCAATCTTGATGACTACGGACAATGTATATCAATAGACCCTACCGGTAATTATGTTATTGGCGGTATGACTTATAGTACTGCCGGTATTGCAACTGCCGGTAGCTACCAAACAACTTTGGGAGGCGATTATGATGCTTATGCCGCTAAATTAGACCCATTGGGACGTAGATTCTGGGGGACCTATTTCGGTAGCACTTTTTATGAATATGCTAACGGAATTACCGTTGATGGTGCCGGACAAACTACGATGGTTGGTTTTACAAGCAGTACAACAAGTATTGCATCTGCCGGTGCTGCACAGAGTGTTTATGGCGGTGGCACTCACGACGGATTTATAACCCAGTTTACAAACGATACATTAGTACTTATTAATCAACCTTATGTTGATACTTTGGTTTGTGCAGGCGGTACTTTGACAGTTGACTATAATGTGAACTACAATTTTAATCTAACAAATGTATTTACGGTACAATTGTCTAATGCAGCAGGTAGTTTTGCCGCACCAACTACAATAGGCACAGTAACAAGTAACGCAGCCGGCACTATAACTTGCACAATTCCTTTAATAACACCTCCGGGTACCGGGTACCGTATTAGAATAGTGGCAAGTAGCCCCGCCATTAATTCCCCTGATGATTATTACAATATACATATTATTAATACTCCACTACCTACAGCCACAATAAGTGGTACTACGCCGGTATGTGTAGGTTCAAATATTTCGTTATACGATTCTACAGCTTCCTATATTGTTACTAGTTATACTTGGACAAACCCAGCCGGGTTTATATTTAGTGCAGTATATAACCCTATTATTTTTGGTGTAGCTACTACAGACAGTGGCTGGTATTATGTTACAACTACACATAACGGTTGTGCAACCATTTTAGATTCGATACTAATACAAGTAAATTCATTTATACCACCTGCACCATGGGATAGTGCAAGTACTCCCGTTTGTGCCGGTAGCACTTTATATTTATTTGCAAGACCCGGTATGTCCGGTAGTTTCACTTATACTTGGTTTGGTCCTATAGGATTTACTTCCACCCTACAAAACCCAACAATTCCATCTTCTACTATTGCTACTGCAGGTACTTATTTTGTAGTTGATAGTTTTCAAGGTTGTGCATCTAATTTTTCAACAATAGATGTTACCGTTAATCCATATACACCAACATCTATAAATGTTACCGTAAGCCCTAACGATACTGCATGTAAAGGCACTACCCTAACATTTACAACTAGTATTACCAATGGTGGTTTAGACCCTATTTATCAATGGATGAGTGCCGTACCGGATACCCCGATAGTTGGTGCCGTTTTCGAAACTTATTCCTCAGACCACTTATCTAATAACGAACAAATATTTTGTGTGTTTAAGAGTAGCATTGAGTGTCCGTTCCCAATTTGGGATACAAGTAATAAAATTACGCTAACAATTGTAGATAATACTCCTATTGTTTATTTACATGTCTATCCGGACAGTATTGTAAATCCGGGAGCTAATTTATTGTTTACAGCTTTTGTGTCTAATGCAGGTGCTACTATTACGTATAAATGGTATGTAAATAATGTTCTTGTTCCTTGGGCTGTTTCAGATACCTTCCATTTAAATAATATTACAACAAAAGACTCTGTTTATTGTGTTGCCACTACTATTGCCAATTGTGCTAACCCTGCATTTGGTTATAGCAATACAATTGTTACACATTTTAATAATAGTATTAGTACTCAAGCTATAAATATAGATAACATTACCTTATTCCCGAATCCTAATAATGGGTCTTTCGTAATTAAGGGCTTTTTGAATGGGTCGAATGCAAGTAAAATGAATTTGGAAGTATTAAATACACTTGGTCAAGTAGTTTCTAATTCAAGTTTCGCAATCCAAAATCAAGAGATATATCAGAATATTTCGCTTGATGTAATACCTGATGGAATCTATATAGTTAGAATAAATATAGATGGGCAAACAAAGATTTTCAAATTAAACATTCAAAAATAATACAATAATAAAGTTTTGTAATTGTAAAAAGTTTCATGGTAAATAATTCCATGAAACTTTTTTGTTTTCTAAGATTTACTACAATTGTTACGTCTATTTGAATCTACAATAGTATAAATTTAATAGGCTGTTTAGAAATATAATTCTGAAAAATGCCTGCTTTCCCCTCTGTCGCTAGTTTTTAGCAGGGCTTAGTGCATGGCAAACTCGTGTCCTTGAATAACAGCCGGATTGCAACCGGAATAAAAAGCAATGAAGCTCTATTATTGTAAAATACTAAATAAAGAATAAAACAGCTACACCCCAATATTATTTTTTTTTACATTTTTTTAAGAAATTATTTTGTATTAACAAATACATACCCTAATTTTAGAAAAAGTTTGTAGATTATTATTTTAAAATTTAAAAAATGAGAAACTTAATACT
>CAIYTT010000094.1 GCA_903929195.1 uncultured Bacteroidota bacterium | reverse complement strand
GTTTCAAGATATTGTTGTTTCTTTTGGTCTGTTCCTAAATAATGCAACTCATTTGCTATCAATTTCATTAAATCCGTTTCTAATGGGTAAGGGTACTCTTTTACCAAGCCGGAAGAATCAGTAAAATGTTTCTGTTCAAAAAAACTAAGTAATTGTTCCAAGCGGGTGTTTAGTTTTGCTTCTATTCGCGGTATCTGTACTATATAAGTTTCATGGGTAAGTTTTTCTATTAACTCGCTTTTTATATCCATTACCTCATGGTTCACTTGGTTAATGTATTTATGTGCCACTTTAAGTGCTGGGGTATCCACATTTTGCAATTCAAACCCAAGCAAATAAATTGTTATAATAGGTAATGCTTCAAATTGTTTGCCCTTATCGGTTTCAATTTCATCTTCTTGTTTATAATGCTCTGCCAGATATTTACGGAAACGTTTTACATCGATTGTGTTTCTTGCTTTCTGTATTTCTATTAATACTTTCTTATGTTCTCCACTTGCTGTTTTTATGGTAGCAACAAAATCAAGACGCATTACAGTTAGTGCGGCTGCAAGACTTGCTTCGTCCTCTTTATTAAAATAAGATAGTTCCTGCGGTTTCAATTGTACCTCAAGAATGTCTTGTTCCAGCAGGGTTTCCAAAAAAAAGCGGGCAATACGGTCATTACTCATCAACCACTTAAAAACAAGGTCGGATATAGGGTTTGCTATTATCATGTGATATCTGTTACAACAAAGATAGGCTTATTATGTTGCATTAAATTGCAAGATATATTTTGATGTAAATTTAATACTCATTTAATATATTCAAAATAGTAGCTACTTATTCTATTCAATTGAAAATTATGATTCAAATTTAAACTTATTTTTAAAAAAAGTTAAAACTATATATTTATATAACTTTTTACTTTTACCTTTCTATTTTTGTTACTTCTTAATTCAAACTATTTTAGATAATAATAAACTTTAGAACTAAAAATAAATATGGATATTACATCATCTGTTGACATTCGGGAATTGAATGAACGCATTCATCAAAAAAGCTCATTTATCGAGTTACTAAACATGGAATTGAACAAAGCCGTAGTAGGTCAAAAAACTATGGTGGAAAGGCTAATGATTGGTTTACTTGCCAATGGGCATGTATTGCTTGAAGGAGTACCTGGGTTGGCAAAAACACTTTCAATAAAATCTTTGGCTACAGCAATACAAGCAAAATTTGCGAGAATACAATTTACTCCGGATTTATTGCCTGCCGATGTTTTGGGTACAATGGTTTACAATCCACAAAATCATGAATTCGCTGTACGTAAAGGGCCTATTTTTGCAAATTTTATACTTGCAGACGAAATAAACCGTGCACCTGCAAAAGTGCAAAGTGCTTTACTTGAAGCAATGCAAGAAAGACAAGTAACAATTGGTGATAATACTTACAAACTTGAAGAACCTTTTTTGGTGCTTGCCACACAAAACCCAATAGAACAAGAGGGTACTTACGAATTACCCGAAGCCCAAGTAGATAGGTTTATGTTGAAGATAGTAATAACCTATCCTAAATTAGAAGAGGAACGCCAAATAATTCGTACCAACCTTAACCCGGATGGAATGACAAAAATAAACCCTGTAGTAACTATTAATGACATTATTACAGCTCGTCATTTGGTGCGTGAAGTATATATGGATGAAAAAATAGAACGTTACATACTTGATATTGTTTTTGCAAGCCGTTTCCCGGATGAATATAAATTGCCAAAATTAAAACCATATATCAATTATGGTGGCTCGCCGCGTGCTAGTATCAATCTTGCATTAGCAGCAAAAGCCTATGCATTTATTAAACGCAGGGGCTATGTAATACCGGAAGATGTAAGAGCAATATGCCATGATGTTATGCGTCATCGTATTGGGCTTACTTATGAGGCGGAGGCAGAAAACATTACTTCCGAACAAATTATTAATCAAATTTTGAATGTTGTAGAAGTGCCATAGTAGCATTTGCAATTCACTATATTGAAAGCTCGTTTGTAATAAACATACGAGCTTTTTTTTGTAAATACAGTTTCCAAAATACTGACAAAATGGCTGTATAAATAACTTGGAACAACAATTGCTTACACCTAAATACATAGAAAAACATAAATTATTATGCAGGAAAAAGGCACTATTTCAATTAACACGGAAAATATTTTTCCGATAATCAAAAAATTCTTATACTCAGATAATGAGATATTTCTACGCGAGTTAGTATCTAATGCTGTAGATGCGGTACAAAAACTAAAACGTTTGTCTTCATTGGGTCATTTTAGTGGTGAAATTGGCGAACCATTAGTTACGGTATCATTTGATGCAGAAAAGAAAACCATAACCATTTCGGATAATGGACTTGGTATGACTGCCGAGGAAATTAAGAAATATATAAATCAGATAGCGTTTTCCGGAGCTACAGAATTCTTAGATAAGTTTAAAGATGCACAAGATGCTAAGGAATTAATAGGAAAGTTCGGTTTAGGATTCTACTCTGCTTTCATGGTTGCCGATACTGTTGAAATAAACACTTTATCTTATCAAGATGGTGCAGAAGCTGCACGTTGGACTTGCGATGGCAGTACTCAATTTGAGATTTCAGCAGGCGACCGTGCTACTCGTGGAACAGATATTATTTTACATGTAAACCAAGATTCAGAAGAGTTTTTAGTGAATTCTAAACTTTACGATATTCTAAAAAAATATTGTATGTTCTTGCCTATACCTATTAAGTTTGGTACAAAAACAGAATATGTACCGGATGGTGTAGATGAAAAAGGTGAAGAAAAAACGAAAGAAATTGAAGTAGATGACATTATTAATAATACACACCCAATATGGACAAAATCGCCTTCGGAATTAAAAGACGATGACTATCTTGCTTTTTATAGTGAGCTGTATCCGATGACAGAACCACCTTTATTCTGGATACATTTAAATGTTGATTATCCATTTAACCTTACAGGTGTGCTTTATTTCCCTAAAGTAAAGAACGAACTGGAACTTACTCGTAATAAAATAAAACTATTCTCGCGTCAGGTATTTATAACAGACGAAGTAAAAGACATTGTGCCCGAGTTTCTTATGTTATTGCATGGTGTTATAGACTCTCCGGATATACCGTTAAATGTATCACGTAGCTTTTTACAGGCAGATAGTAATGTAAAGAAAATTAACAGCTATATATCCAGAAAAGTAGCCGATAAATTAGGCGATTTATTTAAAAGCGACCGTAAATCTTACGAAGAAAAGTGGAATGAGATTGGTCTGTTTGTTAAATACGGTATGATAAGTGAAGAGAAGTTTTATGATAAAGCTAAAGACTTTGCACTTTTAGTAAATACTAAAAAGGAAAATTATACATTAAGTGAATATCACGATAAAGTAGAACCATTACAAACCGATAAAGACAGCAGAATTGTTTATTTATATGCTACCGATACTAATAAACAAGATTCATATATACAGAATGCTTCTAAAAAGGGATATGATGTTTTATTGATGAATTCCCCAATTGACAGTCATTTTATTAGTTCTATGGAGCGAAAATTAGAAAAAACCTCTTTAAAGAGGGTTGATTCAGACGTAATAGATAAACTAATAGCTAAAAATGATGCAATAGAATCTGTATTGTCTAAAGAACAAAGTGATGATATAAAATCATTATTTGAAAAGGCTATTAGCAATACGAATATGAAGGTAGAGGTAGAAAGCCTGCATCCTGAAGATTTTCCTGTTTTTGTAACCATGGATGAGTTTATGAGAAGAATGAAAGAAATGGCTGCAAATGGTGGTGGTATGGGTTTCTATGGTGCATTCCCTGATAATTATAAAGTAGCAGTAAATGGCAATCACAAATTAATAAGCAAAATATTAAATGCCGGCAGTGAAACAGAAAAAACACAATTGGCAAAACAAGCATTCGACCTTGCCATGCTTTCGCAAGGTATGCTTACAGGTGCTGAGCTTACCGATTTTGTAAATAGAAGCGTAAATATGTTAAACTAAATATTAGATTAATTCTAATAAAATAAGCTAAAAAATCAGTTACTGATTTTTACAAATCACCAAAAAACGTTTATTGAAAATTGTTTCAATAAACGTTTTTTGGTTTTTAAGAATGTATATTGGTTTGACATCGTCTTTTAGCCGGTTTAACAAGAGTTTGTAGAATGGCAAATTAAGGGGTAAAATAAATTTAAATTTTACAGAACAGTTGTCTAAAAAAATCAATTTACTTCAAAGTTACTCATTGCCTTTAGCTCATCGGCAATTTTAGTATTCCATTCCCTTTGTTTTATTCTTCTTCCTGAATGCCTTGTTTGACGATCATATTTTTTTTGAGTATGCCGATTTCCATGATTATTTCTTAATAATATATATTGTAATTTCCATTCCGGATTAAAGTGATTATCTTTAGTTAATAGAAACTTTTTTAAATCCTGTCTTAATTTCCTCGCATATAATTCAGCAATATCAAAATGTGATTGCTCGTGCTTCAACAAATACGGATTCAGTTTTTTGTATTTTTTCCACGATTTTTCGGTGTCGAACATACAAGTAACTTTTACAGCGATACTATCCTTACAATCAGCTCTTAATGTATAATGTAACTGAGTAACTGTAACGGCATCCCACCTACTTTTTTGAGGCTTCTTACCATTGAAATCATCACTTGATAAATGACAGTCTGAACGCCATAAAATTTGTTGTGCAATTGTTTTAGAATCCAAAAAGAATAAAAAAGAGATAATAATAAATATATTGCAGATATATTTATTCATTATACTCTTTATTTAGTAATGGTAAATTATAAAAGAACACATTATCTGAACTACTCATGTTGATATCGCTATTTTACTATAACTATAAAATCAGGTTTAGCATATTAATTTTATTATACAAAATGAATGCCAGAAAAAAATTTTCTTTGGCAGATTCAATTTATATATTTCACCTGCTTTCTTCTTGGCAGACCAAAATGAAACCTGATACATAGCAAACAGCCTTTATGCAATTGAGTATCTTTCATCGTTTCTAAACATCCCTTTAATGTTTGCTAACTTTCAGTATTGCTTATGTTTTATAACATTTTTTTACAAAGTAATACCCCCCATTTGTAATAAAACAATAGACCTTATTTAATATTTATTGCAACTATATGGCTGAATAATTACAGTTATATATTTTAAATAATGAACGAATTAATAGTACGCAACTATTAAAGTAGCATGTTATCAATAAGACGGATATCGCCAATTTTAGCGGCAATAAAAACAATCATATTTGTAGCCGATTCAAAATCATTTAAGATTCTTAAATTTCCGGCATCTGCCAACTGAATATATTCGGGTAAGAACCCTTTATCTATCAACAATTCATGGCATTGCTTTTTTACAGTAGAAAAACTGTCGGTATTTTGTTTTGTTTTAATTGATACAAGACATTGATAAATAACACTTGCCACCGAACGTTGGCTTTCAGTAAGCCTTCTGTTACGAGAACTCATTGCAAGCCCGTCTTCCTCGCGGTAGGTAGGGCATATATTTATTTTAATATTATTAATTTTTAAAAGCACAAGTAATTGTTTTATTACCATACATTGTTGATAATCCTTCTGCCCTAAATAGAGAGTGTCCGGCTGCACAATATCTAATAAACGACCTACAACTTGCCCCACACCTTTAAAATGGCCCGGTCTGCCGGCACCTTCTAATATGGTATCTAAATAGCCGAAATCATACGATTTCACATCCGATTCTCCGGAAGGATAAATTTCTTCTACAGACGGTAAGAAGAGTATATCGCAATTTGCTTTTATTAATAAGTCAATATCTGCCGGTGTAGAAACAGGATATTTATCAAAATCATTTTTATCATTAAACTGGGTAGGATTTAAAAATATACTGCATACAACAATATCATTTTCTTTTTTTGCTTTATTTATTAAAGAAATATGACCACTGTGTAATGCACCCATTGTAGGCACAAAGCCAATATTAGTACCATTTTTATGTACTTCAGAGATATAATTTTTTATATCATCAACCTTTTTAAAGATAATCATGCAACTATTTTTTGAATAGGGGCTGCAAAATAACATTGTAATTCAATATTTTCGTAATTTTGCAAACTATTTAGGTAATTTGTACTTATAATAAATTCTTTTGCATGTCTATAGACACAAAGAAACGAGTTTTAATAATTGCTAACGAGCTATCGCCTTACACGGAATTTACCGATTTTGCGCAGGTGCTAAACAAGTTGGCTATTAAAACTTTTGATTCGGGTATTGAAGTGCGGGTTATTATGCCGCGTTTTGGAGTTATTAACGAGCGTCGCCACAGACTGCATGAAGTTGTGCGACTGTCGGGTATTAATGTAATTATTGATAAAGATGATTATCCATTAATTATTAAGGTTGCCTCTTTGCCAAATGCCCGCTTGCAGGTTTACTTTATGGATAATGAAGATTATTTTAAAAGAAAATCCGTTTTTCGAGATGACCAAGATAATTTTCATGACGATAATGGCGAACGAATGATTTTTTTCTGTAAAAGTGCTTTAGAAACAGTTAAAAAATTCGGATGGCCGCCACACGTTATTCATTGCCATGGTTGGATGACCTCCCTTATACCTTTATATCTAAAAACAACATACAAAAAAGAGCCTGTATTCGGATATTCAAAAGTAATATATACTGCACAAGCCAGCCAATTTACGGAAACATTGAATGCCAATTTTGAGAAAAAAGCTACGATTAGTACGGATATTAAAGAAAAAGACTTTGATGTATATCGCGATGGTACGAATATTGCCTTAAATCTTGGCGGCTCTAAATATGCCGATGTTGTAGTTATTGGGTCTGAAAGTCTGGAGGAAGAAATTACTAATGAAATTAAACCCAACAGATATAAAAAAGTGCTTAGTTACGAACAAGGTTGGAAAGAGGATATTACACCATTATTAGACTTATATAAAAGCTTAACAGAGCTTTAGTTTTTCTTTTATCAACTTAGCGTAAATTTTATACTTTGAATCTAAAAAAAAATAATTATACTTTTTTACGTATAATTTTATTAATTAATATTCTAATCTTTTCTGCTTGTAAAGAAAACATACATATAAGCACAAAAGTTTCGCCTGCTAACGATACCGTAGGTATATACAGTACCTCATTAGGTTGTATTACACATACCTTTTTCGATGATACGATATCTACAAGTACTAATATTGGCGGTATTCCTATTTATCAAGCAATCGGTTCTATTACAGACCCTTTTTTCGGCAATATTATTGGTGCCACTTATTTTCAAGTTATTCCGGCTGCTTCGGGTTTTACCTTTGCAGTAAACGATACCATAGATTCTGTTGTTATGGTTATGCCTTATAGCGGTTATACTTGGGGCGATACAGCCAATCAAACTATTACACAAAGCTACCAAGTATTTTATTTAACCGATTCAATAGGTTATTCTACAAATTACAATTCTTACAATACCAAGCCTATTGACTTTACTAATCCATTAAGTAAACCTGTTTCTGTAAATCTATATCACCTTAAAGATTCCCTTTTTCCGGTATATTATCAACATCAATCGGGTTTAAGAATAAAATTAGATAGTGCCAAATTCTTATCTAAGCTTAATTCAGCCTTAATTTACACTGCTGCAAGTGGTAACCCATTGCCGCAAACATTTATTAATTATTTTAATGGCTTGTGTGTAAAAGTTGCAGATTCAAGACAATCAACCACTGCAATGCCTTATTTCGAATTAGATGGTTCTACACCCTATGCACAAGCCGGTGTTCTTGTTTATTACCATGCCTATCCGGGCGATACCTCTTACGCTCAATTTTATTACAATACCACTTATTGTGCCCATCTAAACAATGTAAATAATTCGTTTAGTCGCTATCCGGTAAATAATTTATATCAATCAACACAAGTTAACGATAGTATTATTGCATTGCAGAACCAACCCGGTGCCGGCATAGATATAAAAATTTATGGCATAAACTCTTTACCTAAAGGCATTATTAATAAAGCAGAATTAGTATTTCCATTATTACCGGCTTATAATAATACGGTTTTCTACGGTCCTGAAAAAATATATACAATCGGTATCAGCAGTGCCACCTATCCACAAAGCTATATACAGGGGCAAGCTTATACCGTAGCAGACAGATACCCACTTACAAGTATTACACCTCTTACCATGTTGGACGGCTACCCACATGGTGCTTATTATTCTATAGATATACCAAGAGAACTAATGCAGGCAATTGCACAAAAAAGCGATACAATACATTTACATATTAATGGAACTCAAGATTTTTATGGTGCTGCACATTTGGTATGTGGTGGAGGAAACTATCCGGTAACAAATTTGAGAACTAAATTAAATGTAGTATATTCCAAAATAAATTATTAAACTAAAAATATATTTTTATGTGTGGTATAGTAGGTTATATTGGCAAAAAACAAGCTTATGACATCTTAATAAAGGGATTGAAAAGACTTGAATACAGAGGCTACGACAGTGCAGGAATTGCTCTACTTAACGGTGGAATGACCCTTTTTAAGAAGGCAGGCAAAGTAATAGACCTTGAAAAAATTGTTGACAAAAACAATATTTACTCTTGCATAGGTATTGGGCATACTCGCTGGGCAACGCATGGCGAACCTAATGATAGAAATGCACATCCGCATCTATCACAATCGGGCAATTTAGCAATAATACATAATGGTATTATAGAAAATTATGCTTCAATAAAAGCAGAATTACAAACCAGAGGCTATGTGTTTCATTCTGATACCGATACCGAAGTATTGGTGAACCTGATAGAAGAAGTACAAAAAGCTGAAAATACAAGTTTAGATAATGCTGTGCGTATAGCCCTAAATGAGGTTGTGGGTGCGTATGCAATTGTTATATTAAACAAAAACAATCCTAATCAGTTAATTGCTGCCCGCAAAGGTAGCCCATTGGTAATAGGTATTGGTCTTGATGAGTTTTTCATTGCTTCTGATGCATCACCGATTATTGAATATACTAAAAATGTAGTATATCTAGACGATCAGGAATATGCCGTTATAAATATGGATGGTAGTTATTCCATAAGAACATTGGGCAATATTGAAAAATCGCATGTGATTAAGAAACTGGAATTTTCTCTTGAAAAAATTGAAAAAGGCGGTTTCGACCATTTCATGCTTAAAGAGATTTACGAACAACCAAAGGCTATTGAAGATGCTTTACGTGGCAGAATGAGTGCTCAACAGGGCTGGATAAAATTAAGCGGTATAACAGATTACCTAAATAGAATAGATAAAGCAGAGCGTTTTATTATTACAGCTTGCGGCACATCGTGGCACTCCGGCTTAATAGGCGAATACTTAATAGAAGATTTGGCACGCGTGCCGGTAGAAGTAGAATATGCATCTGAATTCCGTTACCGTAACCCTATTTTACACGAAATGGATGTGGTAATTGCCATTTCGCAATCAGGCGAAACAGCAGATACCTTAGCAGCAATAGAAATTGCCAAAAGCAGACAAGCATTTATATATGGTATTTGTAATGTAATTGGTGCGTCTATACCAAGGGCATCGCACAGTGGCAGCTACACACACGCCGGGCCGGAAATTGGTGTAGCATCTACAAAAGCATTTTCAACGCAAATTACGCTTCTTACTCTTATTGCATTGCAATTGGCACATAGTAAGGGAACCATCTCTACTCCTAAATTGCGTGAAATACTGTACGAATTAGAACAGATACCTAAAAAGATTGAAGAAACATTATTATTAAATGACTCTATTAAAGAAATAGCTTCCATTTATAAAAATGCAACCAACTTCTTATACTTGGGAAGAGGTTATAATTTCCCGGTAGCATTAGAGGGCGCACTTAAACTAAAAGAAATTTCGTATATACATGCAGAAGGTTACCCGGCAGCAGAAATGAAACACGGCCCTATTGCACTTATAGATGAAAATATGCCTGTTGTATTCTTAGCTACTAACAAAAGTGCTTATGAAAAGATAGTATCTAATGTGCAAGAAGTAAAAGCCCGTAAAGGAAAAATTATTGCCGTTGTACACAAAGGTGATACACAAATAAGAGCCTTAGCCGACCATATTATTGAAGTACCTGAAACAGAAGAAATACTGTCGCCACTAATAACAATAGTACCATTACAGTTACTTGCATACCATATAGCCATTATGCGTGGTTGCAATGTGGACCAACCAAGAAACCTTGCAAAATCGGTTACAGTAGAATAATGTGATTTATATATATTTTGTATGTGGCGATATGGCATATCTTTTCTAGATATGCCATATCTTTTTGTATAATAAATATCACTTCTACATCATATAATATATTTTTACAATATATAATTATCTGATATGCATTTGATTGACATGAAATACATGATAAATATATGCCATATCGTATAATCCGATGTTATAAATTATGTTTTAAACAGTCCTTTTTACCCAAGTTTATCACTTTTAAAGCCCACTAAAACTTAACTATTGCATAAAAAACAATAGGTAGGCTTATGCTGCCGTTAGATATTTTATTGTCGTTTTTGTCGGGCGTTGGGTTATAGGTTGGCGAGCTACTATATTTGGTAGTTGTAGTAATAGTTTGGTATCCGGTTAAATAGTAAAAACTTGCTTCGGTACCTATAAGTATATTTTTAGTAAAGCTATACCTTAACCATGCCATAGCACCACCACCATAAGTACTTAGAACCGTTTTTGTATTTACGGTTACTGTATCAAAACTTATGGTTAGTGCTTTGGTATTGTCGTTATTAGTATTATATAAGCCGTCAATACCTGCTCCTGCACTCCAATTACCTGCCAATTTAAACGATTTTTCTATGCCTAATCTTAATTGTAAGTCATTTATATCGGTAGTCTTTTTATTAATGCCATCGTTAGTGGTTGCCGAATTATAGTTATACCCGGTACCTATTCTTATTCCCCACCCTGTTTTTGCAGCATTTATAGTATAAGTAAGTAAAAACGGATTCGTATTTGTGTTAGTACTTGTATTATTAAAATTAAATACTTGCCTTATTAAATCATTTACCTGAATACCAATAGAATGGTCGAAAAGTTTATCTTTTTTAGTTGTAGTACTGTCTGTTTGTGCATTTGCATTCAATGTTAGTACGCTTAAAGTTAGAATTGCTAAGTATTTCTTCATATATTTATTTTACTTTAAATGGATTGGAAAATTTTGGGTCAACAATGGTTGTGAAATCAGTAAGTGTATTTAAAAAAGCAATAAGAGCAGCTTTGTCTTCAGTAGAAATATTCATAGATATTGGCTGCGAACCCGATTTTAATGCAGTATCTAAATTAGGGCTGTTTAAAATATTATGGCTATAATGTTCTAATACTTCATCAAGTGTTTTAAATCTGCCGTCGTGCATATAAGGTGCAGTTAAGGCTACATTATGTAGGCTTGGCACTCTAAATTTCCCATTATCAACAGTACTCTGTGTTATATTTCCTAAGCCTAAATCCGTATAGCTTTCATCAAGCCCAATGTCTTTAAAGTCAGACATGGTATAGAAATTAGTTTGTAAATGGTGGCAACTTCCACAATTATATTTCCCATTAAATAAATTCATACCATTGGTTTCAGATGCATTTAATACCATTATATTTCCTTGTAAGTATTGGTCGTATTTAGAACTTTTAGATTGTATAGATGCCATGAAAATAGCAATACATTCAGATATTCTTGCTGATGTTATAGTGCTATCGCCATAATAAGCATTTTTAAATAATGAATTATAAAAAGGTAGCGAAACTAATTTGGAAGGTATTGTATTGGCATCATCAATGCCCATTTCTACGTGGTTGGTAATAGGGCGGTCAACTAAATTAGCTAAAATATTTTCTCTTCCGTCCCAAAAAAGTGATTGACCTACTGAGTAAATGGAATTTTTTTCAAAAAAAGAATCAAAGCCTATTAAATTTAATATGCTTTTAGAATTTCTTTTCGTCAATCTACCCTCAAAGCCGGTACTGAAAGCAACATTGTCGGCAAAACCATTATTTTGTTTATGGCAAGTAGCGCAAGCAATTGTATTGTTTACAGACAAATGCCCGTCATAAAATAAGACTCTTCCTAAGGTTGCTTTCTCATTTAGTGTATTGTCGAATGACAAAGACTCCTTATTGAAGTAGGTATAAGCTTTAGACGGCAAATCTAGATAAACAGTACCCGATGGCGGATTAATGCTTTTATTGCAAGAATAAGCAATTGCCATCAAAGCAACTATACATATAGAAATAATTATTTTTTTCATAAAAATATAATTAAAATTAACGTTATAAAATTAAAGAAGCATTACGAAATTTCCAAATAATTTTCTTTGAATCAATAGAACGAGTTTAAAAAGAATATATTGCTTGTAATGATAAAGGGAATTTATTAAATAAAAAATAATTTTATTATAAATTATTTTACTTTTTTCCTTTTTAAAACAGTGTACTTACAATGTATTATATTTGTAGAATATATTGCAAAATATGGAAAACAGGATAACAAATTTGGAGGTTAATAATTTCAAATCCATCAAACATATTAAGATGGATTGTAAAAGAATTAATATTTTTATTGGTAAGCCCAATGTAGGTAAATCTAATATATTGGAAGCGTTGTGTCTATATCTTGCACAAAACTGTATAGGTAGTCAAAAAATTTTTCAGGATTATATCAGGTATGAAAAATTAAGCAACCTGTTTTACGACTTGGACAGAAAAAATCAAATATGTATAAATTCAAATTTAGGTTTTGCAGCTCTTAGATACCACATGAATGGCATTAATGCTTATGATATATTTACAGGTCCGGAAATTAGTATTTTAGATGCTATGAACGAATCTGAACCCAAAACGAATATAAATGATAAAAAGGCTTTCTTTCATAATTTAATAAGTAATTATGATGGAAATAATACTAATAAAATGAAACCCTATTACGCATTTATAGATAATGATGGGTTGCTACATAATTCTTCTTATCTTCCTGAAATCCTTTCTCCTATAAAAAAATATCATTTTAAAACACTATCTGAACATAAAAATCATTTTCCATTATTTTTATTGCCTCCTTATGGCGATAATCTATTTACTATAATAGAACAAAATACAGAATTATGGGACGAATTTGCCAGTTTTTTTGATGAATATGGCTTAGAATTATTATTAGATAAAGAATTTGAAAAATTAGATATTCAGAAAAAAGTGGGCAGATATGTTACCAAGATACCCTATTCGCTTGCAGCAGATACCTTGCAAAGAATTATTTTTAATTTGGCAGCAATAGAAACCAATACAGATTCTATTTTAATATTTGAAGAGCCAGAAAATCATTCTTTTCCACCATATATAAAATTGTTTGCCGATAGGATTATTGATAATACAAGCAATCAATACTTTATTGCTACACATAGCCCTTATATTTTGCAAACACTAATTGAGAAATGTCCTAAGGAAGACTTATCTATTTTTATTGGTAGATATGAAAATTATGAAACAAAAATTAAACTATTAGAAGAAAAAGAAATTCAAAATATTCTTGATACACATACCGATATATTCTTCAACCTATCTTCTTTTGAAAAATGATTACATTATATAAGATTTTACCTGAATGTTGTGCCGATACCTTTCTTGCTTCTTTACTATTACCTATTGGCACTATTCCGCATTATACTGGTATTGGAGATGTTACAAATGGAATAAAAAAATATGACGGGGATGAATATATAATCGGGCTAGTTGATACCGATAAATTTAAACGGGATACGGAATATATAAAGAGATTTGTGCTTATTGAAGATAGAATAAAGGAGGAAGGCTTACTAATTGTTAGATTACCTGATACGAATAAACACCTTATAAGACTACATCCGGCATTCGAGAAATGGGCATGGGCTACTGCAAAATCATGTGATGTGGTTGCCGCTAATTATGGTTTCGATACTTATCAAAAGTTTCAAAAAGCAGCCAAAAAACTGGATGTGGCTAAAAATAAAAACATAGAAGATTTTCTATTAGATATTATTGATAAAAACCCACCTGCAATACAAACACTTAGACTTTGGCTACACAAAGCAATATAGCATAAAAATAATACTACTCTAAAACTACCATATTGCTATTGGCATACTGTAATTGTATAATGTGCTTATTTTCGTTGTAGAGTATTTTACCGGCTTTGTCTTTTTGTAAACTAATATTAAACTTTGTAAATGGTGCCGAAGAAATATCGTTATATTCTGTATTAAAAATAGTGCCGTGTTTGCGTAGCATATTACCATACCACATTACGGTTTCGTAGCCACGGTAGGCTAATTCCGGTGTTTTACCGCCATAAACTTTTTTAAATTTAGCATCAACATAAGCGGTATTTGCATTGCCGGCATCAAAATTAAATGGCACAGTAATATTAATTTTCATACTATTATTTTCGGTAAATCTTTTCAACATTCCGGAACCTGCCCATGTTGGCATACCATATATTTCAAAAGATACACCCGGAAAATCATTGTTAAATTCTTTTATTAAGCTATCGGCATATAAAATATCTAAAACAGGTATTACCAACACATTCGGGCCTTCTTTATCTATAACTCTATTTAATATTGTTTTGTTAGGTAGGCTATTGGCAAGTATGGTTCTAAATACTACTTTGCCTGATGCAGAATCTGATGTTAGAAATTTATAAGCATTTTCATCACCTGTTTGTGTATTGCGATATACTAGAAGAATACGCTGACCAACATGTTTTTTTGCTAAGTCATTAAAAATCCACTCGCAATGGCTTTTTAATGTAGGTTGTATTAATGTAAAAAACTGATTGTTTTTTATACCGGCATCTGTAGGCGACAAAGCAGAAATAAAATTTATGTGTTTTGATTTAGAATACGATGCTAACATCGGTAAATCGTGGGCAGTAACAGCACCTATAATTAAATCAGAAGTATCTAATTTATCATTTTCTATTAATGAATCAGTAGATTCGTAATTAGAGGAGACATCGTGAATGTAAAAATCAAAATCAAATTTGGCTCTTTTCAAGCTATCGACAGCAATCATCACCCCTTCATAAAAACTTATGCCTGCTGCTGCTTTGTCGGGTATTTTATCTTTAAAAGTTACATTTTTGCCTTTTACAAGTTCATCCAGATATATAGATGCTAAAACATCTATTCTATACCTACTTTTTATTTGTGTAGGCGGATAAGCAATTGATGATTTTTTCTTTTTCGTAGTTTGTATTTCCGTTGTTCTCTTTTTCTCTGCTTTAGATTTTCCGAAAAAGCGTTTTACACCCGAAATTTTATCCTGATTATGTTTTTGATTGTATTTTTCTATTTTTCGTTTCTTCCTTTCCAGCTTCTCCGATTTTCTTTTTTCTTTTTTCGTTTCCTTAGGTTCCGCAGCATATACATTGATAGTAGCAGAATCTGCTATCTCTTTTTTCTTTTTTTGTTGGGTATTTTTGTGTCCGAAGAATTTTCTCCAAAACTGCGCCTCTACATTTGTAGTAAATGCACAAAACCATAAAGTGGTTACTATTGCATATATGAAATATTTTTTCTTCATTAGTCTTTATACACTTAAATATGAATCTTTGCTACTTATTCCATTCGAATCTTTGTACTAAGTGAATCCTTTTTTATCTAACACTTTATTCCCATTCAATAGTAGCGGGTGGTTTAGAGCTAATATCGTAAACTACCCGGTTAATTCCGCGTACTTGATTAATTATATCATTAGAAATTTTACTTAATAAGTCGTAGGGTAAGTGTGCCCAGTCTGCTGTCATACCATCAACAGAGGTTACGGCACGCAAAGCACATGTAAACTCATAAGTACGCTCATCGCCCATTACCCCTACGCTTTGTATTGGTAATAATATGGCACCTGCCTGCCATACTTTATCATACATATTACTATCTCTAAGATGCTTTATAAAAATAGCATCGGCATTTTGTAAAAGTTGCACTTTTTCGGGTGTAATAGCACCAAGTATTCTTATTGCTAATCCGGGACCCGGAAACGGGTGTCTGCCAATAAAGGTTTCACTAATTCCCATTTCACGACCTATGCGGCGTACTTCGTCTTTAAACAAAAAACGTAAAGGTTCTATTAAAGACAAGTGCATAATTTCGGGTAAGCCCCCCACATTATGGTGCGATTTAATAGTTGCCGATGGCCCATGTACCGAAATTGACTCAATAACATCGGGGTATATAGTACCTTGCCCTAAAAAACTTACATCTTTAAGTTGTATTGCCTCTTTATGAAAAACTTCGATGAATAAACCACCAATAATTTTTCTTTTTTGTTCCGGGTCGCTAATGTTGCTTAGTTCTTTATAAAAAGTAGAGCTTGCATCAACACCTTTTACATTAAGCCCTGATTGATTATAGGCATCCAAAACCTGTTTGTATTCATCTTTTCGTAATAATCCATTATCAACAAAAATGCAGTACAATTGTTTGCCAATAGCTTTATGAATCAACATAGCTGCTACGGTAGAATCTACACCGCCGCTTAAAGCCATTACAACTTTTTCAGTTCCAATTTGTTGTTTTAAACCGCTAACTGTACTATCTATAAATGCAGCCGGAGTCCAGTCTTGTTTGCAACCGCAAATACTTACAATAAAATTTTTAAGTAATTGTTTGCCATCAGTACTATGTGTTACCTCCGGATGAAATTGAATACCGTAAACTATCTGTTTAGCAAATGTAGAGTCTGTTTTAAAGGCTGCAACCGGAATAGAGTCTGTTTTTGCAATTACCTTAAAGTTAGCAGGCAATTGTTTTATGGTATCACTATGGCTCATCCATACCTGCGAACCATTGCTTATATTTTGAAACAATGGGTCGGTAACAAGTTCTGTTAATACCGCACGGCCATATTCTCTATGTGTAGATTTACCAACATCGCCACCGCCTTGTTTTGCAGTTAATTGAGCGCCATAGCAAACCGCAAGTACAGGTACATTTGCTGCAATTGCACTAATATCCGGATTAGGTGCGTTTTCTTCATTTACAGAAAAGGGACTACCAGAAAGTAGCACACCTTTTAGGTTATGTGAGTATTCTATTGGCTTATTATATGGTTGTATTTCGCAATATACATTTAATTCACGCAAAGTACGTGCTATCAATTGTGTGTATTGAGAACCAAAATCAAGTATTATAATTTTTTCGTTCATTGTGTTTTTTCAATCAAGCTTGTCCGGCAGGTGCTCCAAAGTTAAAGGGCATATTAGGTGTTTCCTGGTCTTTAATAGGTCCGTATTGAGACTCAAAACGTTTTATATTGTCTATTAAAGCACGCATCAGCCTTTTTGCGTGGTGTGGTGTCATTACAATTCTCGATTTCACCTTTGCCTTAGGTACATTGGGCATTACGGTTACGAAGTCTATCACAAATTCTGCAAATGAATGGGTAATAATAGCAAGATTAGCATATTTGCCATCAGCCATTTCTTCAGATAATTCAATATTTAGTTGTTGCTCCGGCAACGGTAATTGGTCTGGCATATTTTTATATTTTCTGCTTGCGAAATTACTATTTTTTCTTTTGGGAATATTTGTATTATAAATATAAAATTACAATAAAATTAGTTTGTTAACATATATGTGCTAAAAATAAAATAATATAAAAATAATGTTTATGCCTAATAAATTTATTTGTATCTTTAAATTATGAAAACTAAATCGGAAATTGTACAAAATTGGTTGCCACGCTATACCGGGCAGGAATTAAAAGATTTCGGACAGTATATATTGTTATGTAATTTTAATAATTATGTTAGCCTTTTTTCTCAAATGCACAATGTACCAATAATAGGTGCTGATAAACCAATGCCCTGTGCCACTGCCGACAATATTACAATTATTAATTTTGGTATGGGTAGCCCGGGTGCTGCTACTATAATGGATTTGTTATCTGCCATTGCACCAAAAGCAGTTTTATTTTTAGGAAAATGCGGTGGCTTAAAAAAGAAAAATAAAGTAGGCGATTTAATACTGCCAATAGCAGCAATACGAGGCGATGGAACGAGCAATGATTATTTTCCACCGGAAGTACCGGCATTACCGGCATTTGCATTGCAAAAAGCAATATCTACAACAATAAGAGATTACCAGCGAGATTATTGGACGGGAACCGTTTTTACTACCAATCGTAGAGTATGGGAGCATGATGAAGTTTTTAAAACAAATCTGCGTAAATTAAGAGCTATGGCAATAGACATGGAAACTGCCACTATTTTTATTACAGGTTTTTACAATAAATTACCTACAGGTGCTTTATTGTTGGTATCAGACCAGCCAATGGTGCCCGAAGGTGTAAAAACAGCAACAAGTGATACCGCAGTTACTAAGAATTTTGCAGAGACACACCTTAAAATAGGTATAGATTCTCTAAAACAATTAATAAATAATGGTGTTACCGTAAAACACTTAAAATTTTAGTAATTCGATTGCAATGCAAAAAAGTACATGTTTATATTCAAATGTATAATCACAGAATCTAAATTTGCATACATAGGCTATTCTACCTATTAATGTAGAAAACCATTTCATGGAACTAAAATAAATTTATCAGCATCTTTCAAGAAGGGTAAACCTGTTCTTGCTTTTTCTAAAATAGACTTATTTAACTCAATTGTTTGGCAAAATTCCTGTTCTGTAATTTGTAGTAATGTTTCGCCCAGCGGACCAAAAACACTACTGTCGCCTGTATATTTATTGCCATTAGCATCGGTACCTACCCTATTTACGCCCACAACATAACACATGTTTTCTATAGCCCGTGCTTGCAATAAAGTTTTCCAGGCTAAGCTTCTTTGCTGTGGCCAATTGGCAACATATAACAATACATCATACTCTTCATTTTGGTTTCTTGCCCAAATAGGGAAACGCAAATCATAACATACCTGCAAATTAATACGCCAACCATTTACTTGGGCAATAAATCTTGTTTGTCCCGGTGTATAATGTTTGTCTTCGCCTGCATAAGCAAATAAATGCCTTTTATCGTAATAGCCAATTTGCCCATTCGGTTGCACCCACAGCATTCGGTTATAATATTTATTGTCTTCTTCAATAATCAAACTTCCTGTTAAAATGCATTTATAACGTATTGCCATATCTGCCATCCATTTTAGTGAAATACCATCCATGGGTTCGGCAAGTTTTTCGGGTGCCATACTAAAACCGGTACTAAACATTTCGGGTAATACTATTACCTGCTTTTTACCTGTAATTGCTGCAATTAATTGTTCGTAATGTGCTAAATTCGCATCTTTATTTTCCCATACAATATTGGGCTGAATTAGCGTTATATATAATTGTTCGGTAGGCATATTTAATAAACAGGTAATATATTAATTTAAATTACATTGCAAAAGTAAGAAATACTTAGGCAAAAAAATATAAAGTAAAAAATGCATAAACAATACCCCTCTTTCTATTTATTTGTTTTATTTCTATGCCTGTTTTCTACAAGTGCTTATAGCCAAAAAAAACATAGTCCTAAGAATTTGCCTGTTAGCCGGTGGCGAGAGGTAAAACGGATGACTTTAGACTCTGTAATTACTCCATTTAAAGATACACTTTTTATTTCTATTAAACCCAAAAACCTTTTTTCGTACCATAACAAAGACGGTTTTATATATAATGGCACCTATACATTAGAAGAAGATGCTCTTGATTTTGGAACAGCTAAATATACGGTAGCTTTAAAAAAGCCTGCTTTTATGGTGCTAACAAACGAGAAAGGCATTTATAGTTTTAATATAGACTCAACCGACACTGTAAAAGCAATCGTAATTGCAAAAGAAGAAAAAATAGATACCATAACAAGCATAGACCAAATGATAGGTCATTGGACGGTTTATAAACGAACAGCAGATAGACAAGTGCAACAAATAGACCTTGCATCGCAAATAAGGTCTATGTTTATTACAGGACCTTCCACCGATGGCAAATTAGGATATATCTATGGGGGGCAAGACAGAGACGACAGTGCATCTTGGTATATTAAAACATTAAATCACGATTTGACACTGGAATGTGATGGTAAAAATACCCGTATAATTAGAGTAATAAAATGCCAAAATGGAGAAATGATTTTGGAGGAAGACGGATTAAAGTATTTTTTTAAGCAATTTAAAAAATAAATTTTACTCAATCAATTCTTAACAATAATAATACAGGAAATACAATTATATTTACCCAATATATTACTAAATTATGGAAATACCTGTTGTAGATTTATCTAACTTTATTAATGGAACACCCGAGCAAAAGCATGATTTTGTAATGCAATTAGGCAAAGCTTACGAAGAAATAGGCTTTGTTGCCGTTAAAAATCATGGCATTACAGATGCTGTAATATCAAATGTGTATAAGCAAGTGGAAGATTTTTTTGCACTTCCTGAAACTGTAAAAAAGAATTATGAAAAACCGGAACTTGCCGGGCAGCGTGGTTATACTTCGTTTGGTACAGAGCACGCCAAAGGGTATGATGCACCCGATTTAAAAGAGTTTTTTCAATTCGGACAGATTGTAGAAAATAATGACCCGATAAAAAGCGAATATCCCGATAATGTTTTTGTAGCTGAAATACCTGAATTTTTGCCCGCTATGCAGCAAGCATATAAAGGTTTTGAATTTTCAGGTTTTGCAATGCTAAGGGCAATTGCTTTGTTTTTAGACCTTGATGAAAACTATTTTGACAAACATGTAATAAATGGCAACTCGATACTTAGAGCTATTTATTACCCACCTATTACCGAAGAACCTAAGACTGCAATTAGAGCAGAACAACATGAAGATATAAACCTAATAACCTTACTTGTAGGTGCATCTGCCGATGGACTTGAAATATTAAGTAAATCAGGAAACTGGGTACCGGTAACCTCTTTACCCGAACAAATAGTTGTAAATGTTGGCGATATGTTGCAACGTCTTACAAACAATCGTTTAGTATCTACCACACACCGCGTAGTTAATCCCGGTAAAGACAAATGGAATACACCAAGATACTCTATGCCATTTTTCTTACATCCGCGCAGCGAAATGAGTCTTGCTTGTTTAGAATCTTGTATTACGGAAATGAGCCCAAAAAGTTATGAAGACTATACAGCAGGCGAGTATTTAGATGAACGATTAAGGGAAATAGGGCTAAAAAAGTAAAAAAACGATTAGTTGTAATATATTATTTGTGTAGTATGTGTAGTTTTGCAGTAGGAGTTCATTGGATTTTATAACCCGAATATCATAGGTTTGAGACTTATTCTTGCTACGAATTATTAAATAGGGCTTTTATTGCAAATGTTATACAAAAAGGTGGCAACTTTACGAGAATTTGTCATAAACAATATATCATAAGAGTTTTTTAGAACGGGATATTGCAATATTTTAGAAAACCAAAATAATTTACAAAATAAATAATATTTAGGCGTTTGATAAAAAAATCAAGCAGTTATTCGCTGTTATATTTAAAGTTCAAGCTTCAACACAACCTAATAAAACTAAATCTTCATACAAGAATTTCAACATTTCATAATTGTAATTTAATCAAGAATAGAGTAATCAATTTTAACCCTGTATTATTTGCTAAGGCTCAATCCTCTATTATTTCTGTGCCAAATTGCTTGTTTCGTTCTATTTTCACTTTCATTGTTTTGTGCTGCTCAGGAGAATGCCCTTACCAATCTTTGATTTCACTAATAACACTTAATGGATATTTAGAACGATAGGCCTTTGTGGGATTTCCCGGATATTTTTTGTCCGTCAAATTATGATTATCTTCAATATCTACCGTTGGCATTACCATATATATTCTATCTTTTCCTTCGCAAAAGCAAGTTCAGCTCCCCATATTGCAGCATCCATTGTGGTTGTTAAATAGACATAAGCTGCTTTTTTCTATTATCATAGTTTGTAATAAAGCTCGGTTCTATATGTTCTCCTAATTTCAAGTCAGCTTTTGTACCGTGATAGAATTGTTGTGAACCAAAATTTCTCGTTGATTCCATATAATGTGAATTTGCTTCTTTTTACAAAAGTAAGATTTAGATAAGCACTTGAATTAAAAATGAATATATATAAGCTTAATTTATTAGCTTTATAGTGAAACAATTGTGTTATGCCTTATAATATTTTTTGAATATTATATTTTCATTTCTATACAGACTATTTTAAGTAAGCAGAGCAACTGTTTTTTTTCTCTTCAGCAGATGGTTATATCTGAATACGAAATACGTTACGAATTTTTTTATTTTTACTTATATATGGTTACAAGGTTAGCTAATTCTAAAATAAGAAAAGTTACATTTTTGTGATTGAAAATTTAGTTTTTTTTGAATCGGAAAAACTACCAATAAACTATTATATTTTAAAATAATTTTTGTAAATTTGGAAAACTAAATATATACATTATGGCTATTCAGCAAATAAAACAGCAAAATTTAGTGCGGATTATGGCATTAAAATATGTAAATAGACTGAAGATGCTTGACAATAATTTTTTATTGGATATTCAACATCATGAAGAATACAGTAGCAAGGCATATATAAATTACAAAAGAAATATACCTATTTTGTTATTAACCCTGTTTATAATCTTATTCTCCCCTTTAAAATTGCATGCTCAGGGTTGGGAATGGGCAAAAAGCTCTGCCGGTTGCGGTACTTATACAGGCAATGTAGGCACTTCCCTTATTGCTGACGCTTCAGGCAATGTATATCAAGCAGGTTATTTCTGGTCAGCATCTCTTGCTTTAGGTTCACAAACTCTTACCAATGCCGGACAAACAGATGCTTTTTTGGCAAAATACGATTCTTTAGGAAATGTAATATGGGCAAAAAGTGCAGGTGGTCGGGGCGATGATGTAATTTACTCAATAACTACCGACAATAGAGGAAACCTATATGTTGCAGGTTGGTTTGCGAGTCCGTCAATCAACTTCGATACAATAACACTCTATAATCACCATTCAACAGGGGCATTTGGTGTTGACGATACCATTGATATTTTTTTAGTAAAATATAATGCAGCAGGAGATGTAATTTGGGCGAAAGGCACAACAGGCAGTAAAACCGATGAAGCAATTTGTGTTACCACCGATAGATGGGCTAATGTATATATTGCCGGTTATTTTACAAGTAACCTACTTAATTTTGGTAGTACAGTACTTACTAACAGTAGTCTTACAGCCCAATCAAATATGTATCTTGCTAAATTCGATTCATCCGGAAATACTCTTTGGGCAAAATCTTCCACAGGGTTTTCTAAAGCAACATCCATTTCAGTTTCGCAATTGGGAGAGGTATATGTATGCGGCAATTTCTTTAGCACACTCAATCTCGGTACAATCCTATTAACAGGTCATGATTCGTTAACATCTGATATTTTTCTGGCGAAATATGATACGGGAGGAACATGTATTTGGGCTAAAAATGCCGGTGGTACTTGCAATGATGAAGCTACATCTTTAACAATAGATACTAAAAATAATATTTATCTAGCAGGTAATTTCCGTAGCACAGTTATGACATTCGACACAACAATGCTTTGGCATACCGAATCCGGTGCATTTTGTGGACCTTCTTCAGCCGATAATTTTTTAGTAAAATATAATTCAGCAGGAAATGTTTTATGGGCAAGACAAATAGGAGGCACTGAACATGACGACATGCACCCCATAATTTGCTTAGACAAAAGGGGCGACAATATTTATATGTTAGGTACCTACAGGGATACAACAATCTTTGGTATCGTAGCCCATATAAGCGAAGGCGATGAAGACCTCGTGTTGCAGAAATATAATAGTACAGGCAATTTTGTATGGGCATCTTGTGTTGGCGGTTCAGGTGACGATTATGCTGAGGGACTTGCAAACAATGCTTTAGGCGATATTTTTGTTACCGGCTATTTTAAAAGCCCACAACTTTTTTTCGGGTATAATGCAATTGCACCTAATTCACCTACGGAAGCTTTTATTGCCAAATTCAATGAAAGAACCTTAGGAACAAATATCATTAATAAAGATAAAGATATTAGTATTTATCCAAACCCTGCCTCAAATTCCTTCACATTATATAATAATTCAGATATTACAGAGCAATCAACATTTAGTGTTTATGACCTGAGTGGCAAATTAATTTCTGAATTAAGGCTATCTGCAAAAAAGACATTAGTAAACAGTACATACCTAAGTGCCGGTGTTTATATATGTAAAATAAAAAATAAAGAAGAATTTTCTGCTGTTACCAAATTAGTGATTGTAAAATAAGTGGAAACCCATATCGTTTTTCTATTGCCTAAAGTGCAAAATAGTTTTTTATAGAAAGCTTACAATAATAGGGACTAAGCGGAACTTAGCCCGGCATGGATTATTATTACAGCCACAAGTTAAAAAATATTATCTATCTACAATTAAAACTTTAACTTTATATTCCGTTGCACTTGTAGCATGAATACATTGGGAAGATATGAGAAAAGATTTAAGTATAAAAGGTTTTTACGTATTACATTAAAAAACAAGATACTTGGTGCTAAAGTTGCATAGTTGTTTTTGATTATTCATCACAAATAGCATATAATAAAATGATAATAATATTAAAAAAGTAATCATACAAATATTTTTTATTTAATACTATTGTAAACATCTAACAAATCAGTATCTTTGAAGGCTATCTAAAATTTAAAAACACGCCTTATATTTAATTTTATAAGCTATTTTGTTTTTTATTAGATTTGTAATTAATTTTACTAATTCAGGAAGAAAAATATGAAAGAAATAAAGCGATTTATAGTTATTGATGATGATAAAATAAATAATAAAATTTGCGCAGCGGTAATAGAAAAACTATATCCTGATGCACATATAACAACCTTTACCGACCCCTTAGCAGGTTTTGAACATGTATCTAATGAATATGCAAAACCTGATGCCGAGCCTGCAACATTGTTTTTGGATATAAATATGCCGGTAATGGACGCTTGGGGCTTTTTAGAAGTATTTGATAAATTAGATGACTCATTAAGAAGCCTGATTACCATTTTCATGTTATCATCTTCTATCGACAAAAACGATATGGAAAGAGCTATGGGTAATAGAAATGTAACCTATTATTTAATTAAGCCACTAACAAAAGAGTCAATAAAACTACTTGCCAATTTGCAAATGCGCAAAAAACAACAAAATCCTTCCGAACACACACAAAATGTAGAAGAAAGAAATACAGTAACAATACAACGAAATGAAGAAGAAAAGAAGAAATTAGAGGCAGAAAAACAGACACAATTAAGAATTCTTAGAAGAAAAGATGAATTAGTACATAGAGAAATACCCGAATTAGAAAAAAGTATTAATAAATTACTTTTCGATTTAGAAGCAACTTCCAGAGAAACCGGTTTATTAATTGACCCAATAACTATATTACACAGTGGTTATGATAAAAGAAAAGGTGGAAAACTACAGTTAGGCGTCCACTTTTTTGAAGTATCAGAAAATAGCAGCCCAAGAGTTTGGAATGAAAATAAAGTAACCCTTTAGTAATTGCAAAATTAGATTATACAAATTATATTCTATACAAGTTTCATTTCTAAAAAGAGACTTGAAAAAAACTTGCAATTTATATTTAGGTGTATAATATTGGATTTTCTCAACCACCAATATCACATATATACATTTTCACAATAAAATAATCGCTAAAATATATAAATATTTTAGCGATTATTTTATAAATATTAAATACATTCAAATATTAATAAATCTTTTTGAATACTCTCATGGAAGGTCCAAAATTCTTATTTTGTATCATGTATTGAAACGTAGTATCCGGAGGTGAAACAACACAAGAAGCATTTGTTCCATACAATGAATCAATAGTACTATTGTTTGTCGGGAAATAGGTCTTTTGCATCGGTAATACAATTGTTGTAGCAGAAAGCTGTACAAAATAAGCAGGGGTAATAAAATTAGCACTATCAATAGTATGTACGCCTGCTACATTACTTGTTTGATAAAGTCCGGGAGCTAACATAGTTACTGCTACAGTATCATTATTAGCCATTTGTAAATAATGACCACTGATATTTACTGTAGAAGAAATATTTGTAACAGCAACATATACATAGCCATAACCAATAAAACCGTTTTTGTTTTTTGCAGAAACAATAATTTGATATAAACCCGGAACATTTACATTTACATTACTATAATCAATAATAACATTGTTAGTTAAAGATTGTTTATAAAATGTATCGTAAGCTGTGGCAGTAACAGTTGGCAAAGCACCACCAACAGGAATACTTACATACTGTACACTGGTAATTGTAATTAAAGGGGTTGAAGGTGTATAAGTTACAGATAAATTGTCTTTGGGGCGTGAACAACCAAATACAACGGCAACAAATAAAACAAATAAGATTATATTATTTTTCATGATTTTATATTTCTATTTAAAATTAATAAATATCCCACCATACTTTAGAAGTAAGTGGTGCTAAGCCCGGAAATTTTGGATTCGTTGCACTTTCTGCAATAGGATATAAAAATCTTTTTGGAAATTGAGCACCAATAGCACTATTAATGGAATATTGTAAAAAATCTGGGTAACCGGTTCTCCTCCACTCTGCCCAAGCTTCAAATGATTGACTACCACACATTGCAAACCATTTTTGTGTAATAATAAATCTCACTTTTTGTGCTACAGTACCACCAACCGGGTAAACAGTCCAATAGCCCATACCCGTGCCGGAAACATAATAATTAAATGCAGTTGTAGAATTGATGCCGGAAGTTGCAAAAATTTGTGTATTATAAAAGTCAAAATTCGCCTGAATAGCTCTGTAAAATAAAGACGCATCAACACCGGTACCGTAGCCTAATGCAGCAGCTTCCGCCTGTAAAAAGTAACTTTCGGATGCTGACATTAATATTACAGGTGCATTACCCGATGTACTGTTACTGACATCGCCACCTACGTAAAAACTTGGTATAGAATAAGAAGCAGTGGTTGTATTAAAATCACCTTGATGAATACCGGCATAATTTCCTGCACTACCCTTTTCAAAAAACACCTTCCATCTGCAAGTATCATAATTCGACCTCATAGAATCAACTATAGTAAAACTTGCTGCAAAATTTTGTTGTTTACCAATACCAGACTCTTCGGCAAACAAGGGATTTGAAGTGCCTGTAGCACCTCCAAAAGAAATCAATGCATCATCACCTGCCCCTAAAAATAAAGCAGAAGAAGTTGCATATAAAGCAGCAATATTTGTTTGTGCATAAACGGGGTCAATGTTACTCATTCTTAATAACACTCTTAATTGCAATGTATTTGAAAATTTTTGCCATTTCGCCATATTACCACCATAGATAAGGTCATCTGTACCAGCCCCAGCCGGGTCAGACGGGTCTATTATAGCATTAGCAGAATCAATTAATGCAATAATACCTTTATACACCACTAATTGAGAATCAAATTTTGGAGCAATTTTTCCTCCATTAGTATCATTAGTAAATTGTCCTTGCAATGCATTCTTAAATGGTACATCTCCCCAAGCATCAGTAAGTAGTTGAAAAGTATATGCTTTTAGCAATAAAGAAATTGCCATATATTGTTTCTTATGCTCGGTATCAGCTAATATATATAACTGACGTAAATTTTCACCTGCTGCATACAAATTCGTCCACGAATTAGCATAATAGTCATTGCTTATTTTATGAGAAGGTGCATATTGATCTAATGGCTGATATTGTGTACCTGTAGGAGCCTGTGTCCAATATTGAGCCCAAAATGCTCCATTTATTTGTAAATCGACCCCTAAGCCTGATGCCAAATATAATTCTGCGGCAGGTAATAATGTTTTTACAGATGCTGATTGCGAAACATTAGGATTAGTGTTTACATTAAGGTATTTTTTACAAGACATAATCCCTAATATTAGTCCGGTAGCAATTGTAAAAAGCAATTTTTTATTAATAAGCATAAATTACTATTTAATCAACGAATTTTAGAATGTTACTTTTAAAAATACTCCATAATTTTTCATAGACGGACGAGAAGAGTAATTCAAACCTTGTCCGTTGCTTAAAGCACCTACAGATGCAGCTTCGGGGTCATCATACTTATTGCTTGCAGCAGTCCATAAAAATAAATTGTTTCCAAACATACCTGCTTCTAAAGACCCAAATGCCGTACGTTCGTACAATTGTTTTGGTATTTTATAAGACAATGAAATTTCTTGTAACCTAATATAACTGGCATCTACTAAACCTTGTGCCGGTAATAAGTTTTTACCTATAATATTCGTATAGTAATCGTAAGGTAAATATTTTGTAATGTTTGTTTGGTAGTTATTGGTACTACCTACTTTATTTACTGAATTAGCCCAAACACTTAAATTACGACTATTTTCCGCAGTTTCAACTGCAGTACCATTAGCTTCCATCAACACTTTATTATTACTATAGAATAAGCCACCTTGTTTTGTAGTAAACAATACATTTAGTTTAATACCTTTCCAAGATACATCAGTTCCGAAAGATGCTTGGTATCTAGGTAAATAACTCCCTTTGTATTGTGGAACCGATGTTGGCACAGGCAATCCGGTTGTTGCATCTACTAATATCTTTTTTACACCATTTACATTTACATAAGTAATGTCATTAGCATAAAAAGTACCAAACGCGTGTCCTTGTTCCGCAATAATAGACATGCCTTGGAAACCACCTAAAGTAATTCTTTCCTGTCCGTTATCTAATTTAACAACATTATTTACATTTTTGGTATAAGTACCAAACATGTTCCATCTTAAACCCCATTTAGTTAAAATCGGAGTTCCTTTTAAATACAACTCCAAACCTTTATTGGTAATTTCGCCAATGTTTGTATAGTTATATAAAAATCCTGTTGATGGTGGTAATGGCACTGCTGCAACAACATTGTAAGAATAAGAATTATAATAAGTAGCAGCTGCACATAATCTGTCTTTTAAGAAAGATAAATCCAAACCAACTTCATACTCACGAGTTAGCTCCGGTTTTAAATACTTATTACCTATTGAATTTTGTATTTGATATACCGGCAATGAATTATAAGGAGTTACTATTGAGCCATAAGTACTTGCTATTGGTAATGGCTGATAGCCCGGATTATTATTTATATAAGGCATTCCGTCATTTCCTGTACCGGCAGCACCAAATCTAAATTTACCATAATTCAATACTTTATCAACAAATGCACCTTTCAATCTTTCTGTAAATACCCAAGCAATGTTGCCACTTGGATAAAAATGTGTATTACTACCGTCTGTTAAAGTTGATGTGTAGTCTTTTCTGCCTGTTGCTTCAAAAAATAATTCTTTCATATAGTTAACTTGAAAATCAGCAAAAAAGCCGAAAGACCTATTATCTATTCTATAATTACTAATTGTAGGCGTATGTACAGCATTAGAAAAATCATAAAAACTTGTTATTACTAATCCATTACTTACTGGGTCTATATTACCATTCATTGATGTTGTTTGCTGTAAAGTAGTATTACTACCTATTGTTGCATTGTATGCGAAGTTTTCACCTAATTTATGTGTATAATTTGCAATTAAATCATTACTTAATCTTATTGCGTTTGAATTATACATTGCAAAGCCGCCATTTGAAGTATAAGATTTACCTGGATATAAACCTGTAATATCTTGTGCAATCATACTATATTGCGGAGTGTTATATGTTGACTTGTCTGCATTAATATTCGCACCTAATCTATCATATATATTCAATTCACTTTTGTGATAGCCTAAAGTAATATCTCCAAGTAAATTATCTGTTCTATTTCTATTATCAAAATATTTTGCCGACCAATATGGATTTACAGAACTACCACCGAAATAACCAAATCTGTTTACACCGGCTGCATCGTAATATTGCATACTGTAAAATTTATTGCTAAGGTTGCTAAGTTCCCATACCGGTATATCACGAGGTATATTCAACAAGTTTTCCATAACACCTCCATTTCCGGTTGGACCACCCTGCCCTTGATATTCTGTTCTTGAATAAGTATTTATATAATTAAAATTAATAATAGAATAAAAATTATTGCTTAATTGTTTACATCCGTTAAACCGAATACTATACTTGTTATAAAAATCATTAGGTACTATACCTAAATTATTAAGTGTATTTAATGCAATGTAATAGGTAGATGTTTCGGTACTACCCGACAAAGACACGAAATTATCTAATGCCTTACCTCTATCGTAAAATCTTCTAATATTGTCTGCTAAGTCGGTATAAGGTTTTACTAATTCTTTGCCCAAAATAATTTGCCCCCAAGGTCTTAATGCACCATCAAAAGGATTACCCCAGCTTGTATTATCCGGGCGACCGTCATGATTTGTTGAAGTATAAATATTACCTTGTCCATACTGATGTTGAAAATCAGGAACTTTTAACACATTCGATTGTGTATAAGTAGTTTTATATGTAATCTCAAATTTTCTGTCTTTGCCGGCTTCTTTATGATTTCCTTTTTTCGTCGTTATCATTACAGCACCGTTAGCGCCTTGTGCACCATACAATGCAGTTGCAGGCCCACCTTGTAAAACTGTAATTGATTCAATTTCTTCAGGATTTATGTCGTTGATACTATTTCCAAAATCAACTTGCGACAATACATTTGACAGACCTTGATTTGATGCAGTTCTATCGTAATTATTCATAACCACACCGTCAACAACAATTATTGCATTATTGTTATGTAAAAAAGATTTCTCACCTCTTAATACAATTCTTACGTCACCACCGGGACCACCTGTAGAGCTACTTATATTTGCACCTGCAATTTTACCTGTTAATGCAGAAATTGCATTGGTGTTATTACCGTCATTATAATCTTCGCTACTGATTGTTGATGAAGTGTACCCCAATTCTCTTTTATCCCTTACGGTATAAAAAGGAGTGGTAACATTGGTTTCCATATTTTTTGATACAGCAACTAAGTTAACTATTAAAAATTCGCTTGTGTCTTCAATTAGCCTTTGGTTATAGCCTAAAGCCTGAATCATAAAAACATTTCTACCATCCGGAACTTCAAGAATAAAATCTCCATTAATATCAGAAGTTGTAGCAAACTGTGTACCCTTAACAATAATACTGGCACCCGAAAATACTTGACCACGTTCGTCTATTACCTTGCCTGTTACAGTATGTGTTTGTGCATTAATGCTTACACTTGCTATAACCAGTAATAAAAATAGCATCAGAACTCTTTTCATACTCTTTATTTTTCTTTAATATTCCTTGTTAGTTGAAGTAAAAAACAACTCTTGTATCTTTTTAAAGACACACGAAGCCGAATTTGCGGTGAATTTATTACAACATTGCGAATAAACAAAGTTTTAAGCTGTTTTTCTTGCTTTACAGCTTAAATATACTCAAAAACATCAAATAAATATAATTATTCTATAATTTGAACATATAAAATAAACAAATAATTACATATATTATTTTGCAAATAAAATTGAAAATGAATTATTTTTTTTGTTTTAATATGCCAATTACATTTAATACATAAAAAAATAAAAAAGGCAATGGCTGTATAAAACTATTTCTCAATACGATTATTGTATTGAGAAAATAAATATTTTTAAAATTCATTAACCAAAATATACCCGTAACTAAAAACAAAAGTACAATTAATAAATAGCAAAAAACCCATAATTGAAACACCCATTTTTCAGCGTACTTCTTCCAAAATACATATCCTATATACATGATAAGTAGTAACACAAAAAAATGAATTCCTTGCCTTACTACGTCAGGCATTTTTAATATTCCATCTGTACCAATGTAATATACGTCTGCCCAGCTAAATAACAATATTAAAAACAATGTGAAAATGAAAATGCTTTTATGTTTCATTAATAGTGCTTTTTTTGCAATACCTAACCCACAAAGAAAAAACCAATAAATAAAGTACAATTGTAAATAAATAATGATGACTAATGTCCATCCAACCTTTGTTATAAAGATTAAGCAAAGTAAGGGCACAGCAGCGTAATATATTAGCAAAATAGATTAGAAGAATGCCAACAATACTATACGTAATTCTTGTTTTTAAATTACCGGGATAACAAAAGAGAAATGCAATATAAAGCACAAATATTTCTAAAGCATTACATGGGTCTGCAATACCTAATGCTTTCTTTCCATTTATCATTATTATAGATTTATTTTGCGAATAGGCACAGTATGCATCTTTATAGTATAATGATAATACTTTTGCTGTTGAATAACAGGTAATATTGGTTACTATTTTATCAGGAAATCTAATAGGATTTAGAATTAAGTGATAAAGTAACTGCCAAATAATAAAAATAATTACAGCTTTGATCAGAAAAAGCCTAACAATAGAAGGTATTTTATTAAATATATCTTTAATTTTATGCGAAATCATAAAAATTTATATAAATATGTTGTTATATATTTATATTTTAGGGGAAGTAAAAATATAAAAAACAAAAGTAACCCAATTTAATAATACTAAAATAGTAAAGTGTAGAATTACAATTGATTAATTTTACATAAAAACATGTACAAGTAACAAAACAAATAGTAATTTTGAACTTTCTTTTTGGCTCTATTAAACATTTTCGCGTATATAAATACATTTAAAGCCTTCTCATTTTGCTGTTTATGCAAAAGTATAATTGACTTAATATTTTTGGGAATCTATAAAATCAATATTTACAATAACAAAAATAATATTTGTACGCAAAAAAAAACCACATAGAAACAAATAAAATGAATTTATTTAAAATATCATTCTTTTCACTTACATTATTTATTTGTATATTACTAATAATTTATGCAATTAATATCTATCCAATACCCGGTGTAGATTCTATTGTTTTTATACCAACTGCAATTTTATACTCTCAGGGACATGGATTTATAAATCCTTGGTATTATGTAACTTATTATACAGACCCTACTTATTCCGGTCTTTTTAATTATTATGTTCCATTATTTCCGATGGTATTAGGCTTTCTTAGTAAAATAAAACCGGATATAAAAACTGTTTTTTTTATATGCAGTATTTTTAGCATAACAAATCTTTTATTATTTTATTATAAAATACAATCAATTACAAAAAATATAAATAGTAGAGTGGTAAAAATTATTTTACTGCTTAGTATCCCCTATTTATCAACCTATCTTTTGCCAACAGTAGGTCGTCCGGAAACATTTACTTCTTTATTTTCTTTTATCATTTATTTATTATATTCAAAAAAAGATAAAATAAATATTTATCTCTATAACATAGTACTATGTATCTTATTTTCTTTTTTACTTAGTAGCCAAATAATGAGTTTCTTTTTTAGTTTTAGTATTTTTATTACTTACGAACTATTAAATACTAAAAAAATTGCCAAGTGTATTTGGGTTAATAGTATAAGGCTAATAGTTATACTAGGGCTTACTTGTTTTATAATTTCATGTTCACCTATTGGGTTGTCGGGTACTATCACCGGCATCAAATTACATATTGATTATATTAATACCAGACACGATAACAGTACCAATCTTTTGCTTTATTATTGGTTATTTGCTCCATTAAATGTTGGCTTTCTTTTGCTATTTATACCATGCATATTCTTTTATATAATAGAAATAAAACAAAAAATAATCAAACTTGATATAACTAAGAAAATCTTAATACTTTTATTGCAAATTGTATTAATTTATGGCATATTTAAATTTATTCTTTATGCCGCACCTACTATTTATAATGCTACACAATTTATATTACCCTTATGCTGCTATTTAATTTATAATATTATAAACTACAAAGTTAAATCTATAAAAACTGCTTTTACTACTCTAATATTTATTGCTTACATTTCTGGAACTTTCTTAATGATTAGAGGATTTATTTTGTTTATTGATACTATTTATGACGGGAAAAGCTTTGAAAATGCAAAAAGCATTGTAAATAAAATTATAAACAAAAATAACAATGTCTATTTTTCACAAAATTTATGGTATTTAAACGATTCATTAGACAGGAATAAATTAATATATATAGATAATTTAAAAAAAGACGACCTACTTATCTATGCTCAAGTTTACAGGGATATTCCTAGTGAATTTTTCCAAAAATGCGACATCTATTATGATTGGCGAACTAAAGAAAAAAAAGATTTTTTAGGAATACCCATTAGAAAACATCCTCAGGGATTTAGCTTTATTGTTTTTAAAGTTAAAGATAAATGGTAGTATTTTGAGAAAATATAATCTACTAATTGTAACTTCACAGCGGTCTAAAAAGGTTCTTTATGAAATATAATCCAATACCATCTACATTATACGAGCAAAATCGTACTCGCTTCATTTCTAAAATGAAACCGAATTCAATAGCAATATTCCCTGCAAGCCCCATGCTACCCAAAAGTGGCGATGGTACTTATGGCTACAAACCCGATGCTGATGTAATGTGGCTAACAGGAATAGTACAAGAAAAAACAATTGTTGTTTTATACCCTGATAATCCGGATAAAAATGCCCGTGAAGTATTAGTCTTACTTCGACCTAACGAATTACTCGAAAAATGGATGGGACACAAACTTCGTAAAGAGGAAGGAACAAAAATTTCGGGTATTAAAAATGTACAATGGCTCGATGGGTTTGATACAATGTTGCAAGTAATGATGAATAGTGCAGATACCGTTTATCTTAATAGCAATGAGCATAACAGACTTGATACGGAATTAGTGAGATTAGACTTATTATTTGTTGAAGACATAATGAAAAAATACCCAATACACCATTATGAACGTGCAGCAAGAATAATGAAGGAATTAAGACCTATAAAATCAAAAGAAGAAATAGAAATAACACAAACAGCAGTAAATATTACAGCAAAAGCATATAGCCGTGTACTTAAATTTATTAAGCCCGGAGTGATGGAGTATGAAATTGAAGCAGAAATAACACATGAGTTTCTTAGAAACAGAGCTACGGGGCATGCCTATGGTTGCATAATAGCATCGGGCGACAGAGCAAGAACATTACATTATGAAGAAAATAACAGTGAATGTAAAGACGGTGAATTAATATTAATGGATTTTGGTGCCGAATATGGTAATTATAATGCCGATATGACCCGCACAATACCTGTAAACGGCAAATTTACCAATCGTCAGCGCGAGGTTTATAATGCTTGCTTAGCAGTGCACAACCATGGCAAAAGTATTTTAAAACCGGGATTAATGTTTCCAGATTATGTAAAGAGCATTAATGAGGAAATGGAGAAACAATTGTTGAAAATAGGACTTATTACAGAAACAGATATTAAAAACCAAGACCCCGAAAATCCTGCATTCAGAAAATATTTTTATCATGGTGTTACTCATTTTTTAGGTTTAGTAGTACACGATATAGGTTCTTATACCGATGAGATAAAGGAAGGTATGCTTTTTACAATTGAACCGGGAATTTATATTGAAGAAGAGCAAATGGGTATTCGTATTGAAAACAATGTGTGGATTACCCAAAATGGTAATATAGATTTATTTAAAGGTATACCTATTACAGTTGAAGAAATAGAAGCAGCAATGCAATAGAAATAACTATTTTTGTTGCAATACACACAATGTTTTTTACAATATAAGTAATTTCATAAAAACCTATGCATATTATTAATAAAGGGTCTCTATACGGCAAACTTGATTTTAATTGTGTAGAAAAAGATACTGATTTTAAAGAAGACAGTGTTCGTGAGGTTATTATTCTTCCATTAATAAAACAACTTGGATATTTACAAGAAAACATAATACGTAGCAAAACTTTACAACACCCATTTGTAAATATTGGCAGTAAAAAAAGAAAAATAAATCTTATTCCTGATTATTTATTTAAAGTTGAAAATAATTATGCTTGGGTACTTGATGCAAAATCGCCAACAGAAGATGTAACCAATAACGAACATGTAGAACAAGTATATAGTTATTCTATACATCCTGAAATAAGGACAATATATTTTGCAGTATGCAATGGTATTAAGTTTGCATTATATAGACAAGATACTAAGGCGCCTATACTACTATTTAGTATTGCTGAAATAGAGCATTATTGGGAACAGTTAAAAATTTATTTATCCCCAAACAGTTTTCAGTTAGGTAAAAGTATAAGTTATGAAATCTTACCTACTAAAACAAAACAAACAGGTTTCGACTATTTAACACGCCCCTTACTAAATGAAATTCCTGTAAAAAAGCAAGCTGCGAAAAGACATTTTGGTGTTCATGGTTATTTCACAAAACAAACTTGGAATGTAGTAGCCGAGTATATTAAAAACTATACAAAACCGGGCGACTTAGTATTAGACCCCTTTGGTGGCAGTGGCATTACCGCTGTTGAAGCAATGATGAATGACAGAAAAGCAATACATATAGACCTTAATCCGTTGTCTGTTTTTATAGTAAATGCATTAACATCACCAGTAAATACATCTGATTTAGTAGATGCTTTTGAAAACATAAAGAATAAATACCTAAAAAACGAGCCCAATACAGAAGCTGATATTGAAATAGTACTTAAAAAATTCAAATACCCATCCGGATTCACTTTGCCCAAGGGTTCTGATGTTGCAGTAATTGAAGATTTATTTACAAAAAAACAATTAGCACAATTAGCATTATTAAAAAACATAATAAAAAAAGTAAAAGATGGCAATATTCGTCAATCACTATTTTTAGCTTTTTCAAGTAGTTTAAATAAATTTAATCGTACTTTTCATTATACAAAAACCGATGGCGGTGGAGATAGTAGTGCATTTAGATATTATAGATACCGAATAGCACCACAACCTGGCATATTAGACTTAATGAATATCTATGAAACAAAGTTCAAAAAAATATTGAATGCAAAAAAAGAAATTGAGCCGAAAATTAATGAACAAACAATCAACAATATTACGATAAAAAAAGATACTGCAACTGATTTAAAATGGATACAAAAAGAAAGTATTGATTATATCTATACCGACCCACCTTATGGCAAAAAAATACCCTATCTTGATTTATCTACAATGTGGAATGCATGGTTGGACTTAGATGTAAGTGAAGAAGATTTTGAACAAGAAGCAATAGAAGGAGGTGAACATAATAAAAGTAAAAATGATTATAATAGTCTGATTTCTGATAGCATTAAAGAAATGTATAGAGTATTAAAGTTTGACCGCTGGCTATCATTTGTATTTGCACATAAAGACCCTGAATTTTGGCATTTAATTGTAGAAACAGCAGAAAAATGCGGGTTTGAATATGTAGGTGCTGTTGCACAAAAAAACGGACAAACAAGTTTTAAAAAAAGACAAAATCCATTTACTGTATTGTCGGGGCAACTTATTATCAATTTTAGAAAAGTAAAAAACCCAAGGTCAATAATGAAGGCGCACTTGGGAATGGACATTTCTGAAATTGTGATGCAAACAATTGAAGGAATAATTGCAAAAAATGAGGGTGCAACCTTAGAGCAAATTAATGATGAATTGATAATAAAAGGTCTTGAATTAGGTTTTTTAGACTTGTTGAAAAAAGAATATTCTGATTTAACCCCTATACTGTTAGATAAGTTTGATTATAATGATAAAACAGAAATTTTTACAATAAAGAAAAATAAAAAATTTACTACTCAAATAGATATAAAACTAAGAATCAGATATTACTTAATTAGTTATTTGAGACGTATGGAACGTGAAAAAACACACCCTAATTTTGATGACATTATATTGAATATCATCCCACTATTAAAAAATGGGGTTACTCCCGAAAACCAAACAATATTAACTGTTTTAGAAGATATTGCTGAACATATAGGAAATAATAGTTGGAAATTGAAGGTAAATGGTCAAGGTAAATTATTTGATTAAAATTATGCTTTAGTAATAAAATAATTTTAGCGCATTTATTCTCTAATTTTAATTACCATAGTTTTACTCCATTTGTCATGCCAAGGGAAGCCTCCTAATGCTGTAAATGCCTCCATAGGTATTATTCTTAAAACAGAGCGTTGAAATGCTTCATACCAACCAATAGGACTTAAATCTGTTTTTACGCAAATTGTTTTTGTAATTGTTTTACCCACCGTAAGCCCTTTGGTAAACCCCTCTAATACTGTATAATAAAAAACATAAATTAGAAATAATAAAGAATAGAAAAAATACCAATCAGACAATAAATCATTTACTGCTTCCGTATTTTTTCCTGCTATTTTAAATAATATTTCAATTAAAGTAATGACTATAATGTAAAACAAAAAAAATATCACCATATCTATCAAACCATTTAAAAATCTCTGTCCTATTGTGGCATATTCAAAAAATGGTTTTTCCTTTTCTATATCATCAAAAACAGAACTACTAAAATCATTATTTAACATATTAGCTTTGTTTGTTTATACCGCAATAAGCTATTAGAGCATATCAATATCTTGGTGAGAAAGCCCTGATAATTTAGAAATAACATCAATGGAAAAACCATTTAATTTCATTTCCTTAGCAATTTCCTTTTTACCTTCTTCTATTCCTTCTGTTTTACCCTCCTTTTTACCTGCTGTAATTCCTTCTACTCTACCTTCCTTTTTACCTTCTACTATTCCCTCCTCTCTACCTACTACTCTGCCTTCTTCTCTACCCTCCTCTTTACCGGCTTCTTTACCGGCTTCAAAATTAGTAGTTGTAATACTATTAAAATCACGCCAATCTTTAAGAAAATAATCGTATTCTAATTTTTGTTCGCGTGTAAGGTTTAGAATATTTAAGGTATTCACAGCTGCTCTTATCCCCTTTGCATTGAAATTATCTTTAATTGCAGAATTTTTAAATAAATAAACCCACTCATCAATTCCACTTATTGCAATTTTATTGAAATTATTTACCTTTATAATGTAATACTCAGGATATATTTTTGCTATTTGTTCGGTATGATATACCTTTTGCTCATTAGGGGACAAGGATAGTATATCTTTTTTATGCATGCCTACAAACTGAGTCGTACCACGATAAATATAATCTTCTCCCTGCCCTAAATCGAAATATACAATGTTTACCGAAATTATCTTTTTTATTTCATTATATCCCATTCCTAAATCCATATTATCTACTACTACTTTCGATGTACCATATAACATACGCATTAAATAGTCGGACATGCGGCTTGATTGAAATTCAATAATTAAAATTTCTCCTTTTATGTTTCGCACCATCATGTCCACTCGGTTATATTTATTATCACCTGTTTCTTGATTGCTTTCACTTTCTAAAATAGTTTCTATTTTAATATCATCATTCAGAAGTTCGCTTAAAAAACCCTCTAGAATAACAAAGTTCGCTTTATTGCGTAATAAGCGTTTTATTGCCCAATCGAATCTTATTAAAGTGCCTTCTTTCATTATAATTAATTAATTTATAAAGGTAGCTTATTTTTAAATAGTAAATTTTTAAATAAAAAAGCTATCTACAAAATTGTAAATAGCTATTAAGTATATAAAAGTAACAAAATGCAACTATGGGCATGAAACCAATGTGCTGTAATGCACCATAGTGGTATCGGTATCTGCATAAAATGGGTCAGTATCAAATGTAGTACCTGAATAGCTTGCAGGGCTGTATGACGTTGTTGGTTGTACATTTATCATACTTACATGCGGAGTATGCCCACCGGCACAAGCAGGGTTTTCTTGTGCATGCAGCCAAGTAGTTAATAAAACAGGTTGGTCGAACATTGCAGGGTCAAAAACAAACGCTTTTGGTCCGGTTGGTGTTTTGATAGTTACCAATGGTGCTACGTGATACCACCAATTGATACAACACCCACCCCATTTTTCACCTTTAACACAAAGCTCATCCGAACCGGAATTGGCAAAACTAAAAATCTTTTGGGTAGCATAATGGTATTTGTTATTTATAACATAACACATTTTATGTGCGCGTGCATAGCAACCATCTTCACAATATTGAAAGGAAATGCAATAATCAATAGCATACGGGCCGGATAAAGCACAACATTGTTTAGTTAAAAAATTAAACATAAGCTGTGCCGTTGCCATATCGGGTATCATATTCGTGAGCCCGGGTGTAGTTGTATTAATAATTCCCATTGACTCCAAATTGTCTGTTATAGCCGGATTAGCACTTATTTGTTCTGTAGAGAATATAGCTGATTGTGAGCTATTCATGACATGTTTTTGAGCATATATTTGTCGCTCTTCATTTGTAGTATTCTCGACTTTCGTAATAATACCTTGCCATGGGTCGTAGGTAATTTTAATAGGTGTATTGGCTTTTTGTGCATCATCCAAAAATGTCAGTAGTGTAATATCGGCAACATTATATACTCTTTCATGCTTATTTAATAATACAACGGATGGTGTACCATCGGTAGATTTGCGAATAGCAGCAATAGTTACAATGTCTGTCATAGGCATACTCTGAGCTATAGGTGTAGGTGTGGGTGCATTTGCAATTTCGGTCGTTTTTTCTTTAGGCTTACAACATTCTTTCTTTTTATTACATGCATTAATAAATAACAAGCCACCAATAAATGCTATAATTGCTATTACTGCGGTAATTTTTATATTGTTTTTAAAAGAAGTATTGCTCATAATAAACTATTTTATCAAAATTTTTCAGCACAATATAGTTACTTTTATTTATTTATAAAAAAAACGTTTCAAAATATATTTATTAATAGAATTATTATTGTTTATTTAAAAATAAAGCTAACTTTCGGTTTTATATACTATAATACTTAAAAAAGAATATAATGAAGCTTATATATACTTTCATATTTACTGTTTTGGTACTAAACAGTGGTTTTGCACAAACATTAAAATTTGCATCGGCAAAAAATCGCTTGCAATTTTTATCTTATCTAATGCAAAATAGCAATAGCATAAAACAAGAACAAAGAACTACATCCGGTATTTCATTAGAAAGAATTGTGGCACAAAGCACTACCGATAATACATTACATACGCTTAGCGATTCTGTTTATTTAAGCTATAGTGCATCGCGTGGTTCTACTTTCGATTTTAATAATATGCTTTATGCCTATAATTATCCTTATAATGCGACTCCCTTATTTAATTTTTCGGGGTTGTTTACACAACCCAAAGTTTTATTTGATACGTATAAACATTGGACCATCAATCCTAATACACTGATATATGGCTATTATGAATCGGCTTATGGCGGTTATGATATTAGCAATAACTTGATTTCTTTTCACGATGTTTTTGCAGACTCTGTTACAAATAGAAATACAACTGATTATAATACATTCGATGTGTATAATAACATTACAAAAGGAGAAACAAATGCATTGGTTTCAGGAATTGCAGATAGTGCTTTTAAACAATATTTTTCGTATAATACAGCTAATAAATTAATAAAAGACAGTATTTATGAATACCATTCGGGTAGCTGGCATTTGGCTGCAAAATCTTTTTATACTTACGATGGCAGTAATAACTTAATACAAATAGATTGCTATGGCAACACTACTGACACCACTTTTACAGCTATATTGCAAGAACAATTGCAGTACATAAACACTTATGACGGCAGCAATAGATTATTAACTGTACTTACTAATATGTATGACGGCACTACTTTAACCCAATCTGCCAAAGATACTTTTGCTTATACTGGTGTTTCAATAGGGCATAATTTCAATACATCTTGGCGTGATTACCAATATGATAATATTAATCACTATTGGGCACCCATGTTTAATATGACCAAAATATTAAATGGTGCCGGCTTACCCGACACTGTAAACATAAAAGGTTTTGACAGTTTGCTTAATTCTTGGGTACCACAAACAATGGAAAAATTTGTTTATGACAGTTATTTTAATCCCGATACGATGTATGAATATGATTACAACTTCACCTCTTTCCCTTCTACACCTAATTATACTACCGTTTATTATTACAATATATTCACAAGTACTTTAGCAATTTCAAATGCAAAGAATGAAATGAATACAATTTCTGTTTATCCTAATCCTGCAAAAGATTATCTTACTATACATACACAAAATAGTATAAACGGTGTCTATATTACGCTTATAAATACACAAGGACAATTGGTTAGAAGAGAAAAATTAGATAATACAGGTAGCATTAATATACAAGATTTAGTACCCGGTATTTATTCTTTAGTTTTGCAAGACATAAATGGTAATTATTTAAAAAAGCAAAATATAGTAAAAGAATAAGCTTTATATCTATACATTTAGTATTTCAATAATTATTTTAATGGATTACCCTAAAAGAATTTCATTTCTTTGTCATCCCTATCACAGAGGTGGTGTTACTCGCTGGATGGCTGATGCCGCTATTTTTTTATCAAATAAGGGTGTTGAGGTTTTTTTTATTACATTAGAACCCAAAAAAGATTTTTTTTCAGGACAAGGAAGGGAAACACTTATACAATTAATAGAAAAAGCAGGGACATCAATAAAGATAATTAAAACAAAAGTTGGTAGGTCATTTGAGTTTGGCACACCCTATTACTGTGCATTTATTTATAAAAAAGTAACAGAATCCGGCTTGCCTTTAGGTACACCCATCATACTGTCTGATGACTTATATGTGTGGATGGCGGCTACTTATTTACATGCATCCTACCCAATAATTGGTGTTTTGCATGCCGATGAAGAATATTATTATAAGCTGGCACAAAATTATTATCAATCAACCGATGCTTTGGTATGTGTGTCTAATAGAATTTTAAAAAAATTATTAGAAAAGAATAACCTAATATCAGCAAACAAAGTAAAAGTAATTCCTTGCGGTATTCACTTGCCTGAAATTATAAATAAAGAAAATGACCATAATACACTACAATTAATATATGTAGGAAGATTAACAGAGTACCAAAAAAGAGTAAGTGATATTTTTAAAATATGCGAGAGGCTTTATGCTGATAATCTCCAATTTAAAATTACAATAATTGGCGAAGGCGAAGCTAAAAACAAATTAATAGAGCAATTCCGGATTGCCGGTATGGAACGAATTGCAACATTTACTGGTTGGCTTTCGCAAAATGAGGTGAACGATAATTTAGCTGCATCAGATATTTTAATACTTACATCAGACTTTGAAGGCATGCCTGTAGCCATGATGGAAGCTCTATCGGCAGGTTGTGGCGTTGTGGGTACAAGAGTAAGTGGCATGGAAGACTACGAAAATGTGCCGGAAGCGGAAAACTGTTTACTAATATATACTGTTGGTAATATAAATGATGCTGTTCATAATATTAAAAAGTTAGCTTCTGTACCTTACACTATAAGAAAGAATGCTGCCAGAACCATTGCTGAAAATGATTTCAGTATGGAAATATGTGTCAATAAATATATGGAAGTTTGCAATTCAATGCCCACACGTAATTTTCAAAAATCAGATATTGCAATTTCTCCAAAAGCTGTTTTGTTATCAAAATTTCGAGCTGCAATTAGATACTTAAAAGTTAGATTCAAATAAATGTTCGGATTTGCAGAATTAAGATAGGTAAAACCTATGTTCTTCCGTATTTTCCGTAGGGAATCCGGAAGTGAGAATAAAACTCCTTCTCAGAAGGCATTCACCTTGACAAAGCTAAATGAAAGTAATGAATTTCATAATGATAAAAATATGCAATCGCTTTTTATAATTCTTAGCTATAATACTTTTCATGTAACATCAGTTCTTTGAATATGTTCGAAGAACGGGTTTATTCTTATTGCCTGATTCTCTGTGGAAAATCAGGAAGAACTGGCTATCTTATTACATAGAGTCTAATAATTGATTTCACAAACTGTTTTTAGTTCTTTGTTTGGCTTTTGGTAATGGGAGAACATTTTCCAAAACAAGGCTTTGCGTTCGTTCAGTGATTTGACGTATCTGTTGTGTGTGATTTTCTTTCGCATGTACCACCAAGCCCATTCTATAGCGTTAAGGTCCGGACTGTAAGGAGGTAAAAAAAACAACTCAAGTTTTGTGTGTAGTCCAAGCCAATGCTTTATTTTATTGGCATGATGGTATGCTACATTATCTAAAACCATTATAACTTTTGGTGCTGCCCGGTATTCAAAAAGAACTTTTTTGAGGTGCTTTTTAAAAGTACTGCTGTTACCTTTTTGAGCAAAGTTCACAGTTTGATATCCTCTGTTCTGTAATTGCTAACATGTAATACTCGTCGTACCATATTATCATTTTATATGGCAAAGTTACAAAATATTTGTGTAATTATTTAATGGACTTAAATGTAATAGTATTGGTATTCCCCTTAAACCAAAAGAGTCTTTCGTACATGTACGAAAGACTTTTTTGGTATGTAATAAAAAGGTATTTAGTTACTTGTTTTTACTAATTTTTCTATTTTCAGAAGAGTACCTTCTTGGTCATAAATGCTTATCAGATAGATACCGTCTGCGAGCATGCTGATGTCT
>CAIYTT010000093.1 GCA_903929195.1 uncultured Bacteroidota bacterium | reverse complement strand
TTATTGAAAATCTTCATAAAGCAAATATTTTTTTCTGATTTGTGCAAAGTTATTAATCTCTTTTAAATAGGTTTCGTGAATTTTTTGGTTACTATAACCTTGCTTTATATATGTTTTTAATGTTTGGTTCCCACTTAGTTTATCAAAAAAATTATTGAAGAATTTATCTTTGTCAGGGTAGCATCTGTACGCATTTATTAACCATGTAAAATCAATATGGTTATTTATTTTATCTAATACATCATTTTCCGAAATTCCTATTAACTCGCCCACGCAATCTTTATTTTCATATAAAGGATGTTTGGCGCCAACGTTGCTTTTGGGGGTAAATTTATAAGAATAATCGTTAGTTATTCCGGCAAATTCCGGGCATCCAAATTGTTGAAAAGGATATTCTGTGCCTCTGCCAACGCTTATTACAGTACCCTCAAAAAAGCATAAAGATGGATATGCATATATGGCAGCCATCGTTTTTAAATTTGGAGACGGTGAGATAGGTAATTTATATTTTTTTGAATGGGTATAGCTAGTACATAATATAACTTTAAGGTCTAATTGTTGTGCATGTTCAAACCAATTTTCACCTTTAAGCATCTGTGCATATTCACCGCATGTCATACCATAAACAACTGGAATAGGTTGCATACCAACAAAAGATTTTGATTCTTTTTCTAATATCGGGCCATCAATATAAAATCCATTCGGGTTAGGTCTATCCAAAATTATAAGTTGTATTTTGTTTTCGGCGCATGCCTCCATACAATATTGTAAAGTAGAGATATATGTATAAAACCTTACTCCAACATCTTGAAGGTCATATACCAATACATCTATATCTTTTAAATCGTCAGGGAGTGGTTTTTTATGTTTTCCATACAATGAAATAATTGGTATGTGTGTTTGGGAATCAATATTATTTTCTAGAGTAGCACCGGCATCTTCGTTTCCTCTGAACCCGTGTTCCGGCTCAAATATTTTTGTAATATTTATTTTGTTTTCTATTAATAAATCAAGCAGGTTTAATTTATTAATTACAGATGATTGATTGATTATTAATGCTACATTCTTATGTTTTAATAAGGGCAGGTAAGCAGAGGTAGTATAATCTGCCGGGCGGATGCTTGTATCATATAATTGTTGAGAAAAGGTGTTGGTAGAATAAAAAAACAAAAATAAAATTAAATAATATTTCATTTATTAAAAGTAAATTTACTTACAAAGTTAGTATTTCAATAGCGAATAATTTTTTTTACATCATCGCATTATTTTAAAATAACTGTATTTTATTTAAAAGTCTTAATGTACATTGCAACGTTTTTTATTAAAATTATAAAACCAATTTCCATGCAACAAGTAAAATTAGGAGATAAAGTAAACGTGCATTATCTCGGAAAATTGACTGATGGTTCAATTTTCGATAGTTCGGAAGGCAGAGAGCCTTTGCAATTTACGGTAGGTGCCGGCCATGTAATAAAAGGCTTCGATAATGCCGTATTATTAATGGTTCCAGGTGAAAAGAAAACAGTAACTATACCTGTTGAAGAAGCCTATGGAGAGCGTAATGAAGATATGATTATGGAATACCCAACAAGCGAGTTTCCTGATGATATGAAGCCTGAAGTAGGTATGGAATTACAAATGAGTGATGAAGAAGGAAATGTTTTTCCGGTGGTAATTGCAGAAATTTTAGAGGATACAGTAATATTAGATGCAAATCATCTATTAGCCGGTGAAACTTTAGTTTTTGAATTAGAGTTGGTTTCTATAGTTGAATAGTTTATAAGTTTTTTATAAATACAAAAGGCAGCCATTAGCTGCCTTTTGTATTTATAAAAAACTAAATTTTTAAAAAAAATATTACTTTGTTA
>CAIYTT010000092.1 GCA_903929195.1 uncultured Bacteroidota bacterium | reverse complement strand
TTAATCTTCTCTGTTCTGCCAACCGGTTCTTATATACTTGTGCATTACACCTATTTTTAAATTAAAATATCCCGGATGCACTCCTAACGATGTATTTATAGGGTTGTCTAATGTAGTTAATGTACCGGGTATAAAACTATAACATTCGCTGATGGTAATGTGCCACATATTGTCTATACGTATGTGTTGGGTAATACCTAAATCTATTCTTAATATCTGTTTGTTTATTTCTGTATTTGTAGGGTAGGTATTGTTATATTCTGTAACAAGAGGTGTATAATAATAGGTGTTTGTTCTTTGGCTGCCTTTTATTAGGAAGCCATAAGCAACTGCAATGTATGTATGCAAGTATTGATGCCGGCCGATACCTAAATCGAGCATTGGTGCAACGAAAAAATAAGAACTTCTGTGCGCTACATTTCCACCCCTATTCTTTAAGGTATCTATTTGATTTACACCATAAGAAAAAGAATATTGGTCGAAATAAAAGGAGGAACCTGCATAAAAGTGGTTACTTATTTTATGTAGATAATTTAAACCGAGATTAAAATTAGGGTCGCAAGAGCTATTAGCCGAAACCCCATTGTATAAACCGGTATTAAAAGCAGGAAACCCCAAACCTAATTCTAATGTAAATCGGTGCTGGGCAGATGTATTAAAAGAGAATAATAAAAATAAGAGAAGTACGCAAACCTGTTTCATGCACGAATTTAAACATTAAGTTCCGATATTTTTTCAAATTAAAACAATTTCAAACACTATTTAATATAACAGAAAAACAAGTTATACTTATTTACAAGCTACCAAATGTAATAACCTATTCTGAACGTTACATAAACCGGACTTAAATTATTAGGACTAAAAGTGGTTCGAGAAGGATTATTAGAATTTGCCGTGGTACTAATATTACCCTGAACAAAACCTATTTCTTCATTAAACATAAATTTAATTTTTTTTGGGTGTCTGCCATAAATAGGAGAATATTGACACATGCCTATTGCATACCTAAAAATCAGTTTATTTATATTGCTTGTAGTGTTTATTGTACTGTCGTAAGCGTTTGTAGGTGTTAGTGGATAGCTGTGGCTTTGGTCCCATTTGTGTAACGTTTCTGTACCACCAATAGAATAACCTACCCCACCATTGGCATACAAACTAAAATTGCAACTATTACCAATATAATATTCTATTGAGGGCGAAAAAAAGCCATAATCACTTTTGTTTCTTATAGTTACGCCTTCATAAGCTTTTTCATTATTCAGTGCCTGTGCTTCCCTATCGTAATAAAGAGAGTATTCTTGATAATTTAGGGATATGCCTAAAAATACTCTTTGTTTAAAACATGCTTTATGGAAAGAAAGTGCTAATGAAGGACCCACATCATAATTATTCTGTGTTGCTAAGCCAGCACCAACAAGTAAACTAATGTTATGAGTTAAATAACCACCAAATTCGTCTTCTGAAAAAGCAATATTTGCAAATAGTGAAAATAAAACAATCAGAATATATTTTTTCATAAAATAAATATTGTATGGATATTTATTGACTCTTATTTTAAAGTAAAGCTAACGACTATTCAAATAGAATTAATACTATAAATTTTGTATTAATTAATCTTCATTTTTATCGTGTTTCTTCTTATTTTTTGGTGTAGGTTCGCCTTTTTCAATAGGTTCTTCCTTGTCGCCTAATTCACCTTTTTGGCTATAATCGCCATCAGGTTCAGGGCAACCTTGGTTTTCCCATGAGCCGGGTAAATCAGGGCATTTATCTTTTTTATCAGATACGCCATCACCATCTCTGTCTTTTTCTCTTTTATGATTGATAGGTATATGACCACCTGCATAAATATTAATGCCATACTGATTGTTAGCTATAACAGCTAGCATATCATCGCTACCAATAAAGAAGCCTGAAAACCGAACACCCAAGCCCATTTTAAATGTATTAGAAAGCATGCTGTAGGTAAGTGGCAATGCTGCACTAAATAAGCGAGTATCGTATCTAGGTGTTACAGTTAATTGGTTGTACCAGCTATTTCCATAATTCTGTCTGTTAGCAACATTGGCAACATAAGTAGCATTTACAAAGAAATTTCTATCTATGTTGTAATCTGCACCTATAACTAATGCTGTTGGCATATATAGTTTAGACGATGTTTTACTGGTATCTGCTGTAAAACCTTGTCCTTTCATATAGGTAAGAAAACTATTTAAATCGGTAGCATTTTTCATTAATCCTGAACCGGTTACATATCCATTACCTGTAAATTTATCGTTTACATTACCGTTGCCATTATAGTTGATAGAACCCATATCGGTAACAGCAGCCGATAGACGGAACGTATAGCTCTTTTTTGAATAGTCATAAACATTAGATTGCCCATCCATATCATATTTTTCGCTAATATCGTCTTTGTTATATTCGTAAGATATACCTATATCAGCACCTAAACCACTACCCGCACTACTATTAAAAAAATTATTTAAAAAACTGCTTCCTGTAAGTCCGTTTGTGATTGCATTATTAGTGTTAAGTACATTACTTCCATATTCTATATCAGAATTTGTGGCGTGAAACGAATCGCTATTACTGTAATATGCAGCATCTAAATTAGTACCTTTAACACTTATATAAGCTATGCCGCCCAAATATCGTGCTGTGATACCTGCTTTAATCTCATTTTTAGCATCTGCAAAAAGCACAGTAGCATAAGTTAAACCTATTTCTTTCCACATGTGTGCAGTCCAATTAAAATTTTGTGTATTTAAATTGGTAATACTTGGTGCATATTTAGTATCTGTAATAGTACGATACACCGTTTGGTCGAAATTATTGAACTGATTAATAACCCTTACTCTTGTTGTGAGAGCCAAAGTATGTTTATGTTTTAGATTTATTAATAAACCCGGACCTCTTACTTCCACATAAGGAGCTATTAAACTAAAAGGTGTTTTGTTAGAATAGCTGAATAAACTGGTAGTATTGTTACTTGTACCCTTTGTAGCCGTATTTATTAAAGATGCTATACTCGTAAGTGTACCTAAATTATTGTCGGCACCGGCATTAAAGGAAAACAAATCGACACTTAATTTTTCACGATTGTCAGCACCTAAAGCCGGATTCAGGTATAAGCTGTTAGTACCTGCCCAATCGCCGGTAGCAATACCAAAATATCTTTGTGCATTTACAGTAGGTACTAATAGCAAGGCAAGCGCACAAGCCGATAGAAATTTATTCATAAAAGGTAAATTATTACTGAATATAATATTGGGTGCTAAAGTAATAATAAATTTGGTATTTTAGCAACTCTTTATGCTTTAATTATTGCAAGGTAGTTTTTTTCTAATTAGTAATATCTAATTATATCTGTTTGCCTGCTATTAATTGGTAATTCTGTTAATTATGGATTCTTTAAGCTCATCAATACATCAAGTACTACTTATAAACATTTAAATATCTATGTCAATAAAAACAATAGTTATTTATTAAAGTACTCATGCCATTGGCATTTTTGCAGAGGTATAGCATATTCTATACTTTATATTCATACATTAAATTTAATTTAATTTATTCTATCTTTTGTGCTTTTGCTTTTTATCATTTTTTATTTATATTTTTATCTGAAAAATTTTGTTTTATTTATATGAAAGAAATAATTAAATACATATTATTTTATTTTAAAAATCAATGCAAATTTTGGTACTTGTTAAGTACCATTTTCTTCGTATCGATACTAATATATATAAACTTTACCTTTTCGTTTGAAAAAATTTGGATTCATCAGGAACCCAACCCGGCATTAAGGCTATTTAAATTTATTGCTATGTATGCAACTGTTTATATAGGTGCATACATTATTTTATTTCTTTTTAATAAGAAAGATTCTTCTTTGCAATCTAAAAAAGTTTTTCTTCTTATTGTTTTAGCAATACTTCTCTTTTCGTTACGAGCATGGTTTTTGAATATTAATATTTCAATTCCAGATTTTATATCTCTTTCTTATCATTTATATGCAGCTAATACAGTTGCTATGCTGGCAGGGTTTATATTTATCTTTTTACCTGTATTTGCTTTCTGGTTTTTTACAAGTAAAAATAAAATGCCATTATATGGTTTCAAGTTTAAAAATACGGTTTTGTACCCTTATTTTACAATTCTATTATTAATGGTGCCTTTATTGGTTTGGGCAAGCTATCAACAGAGCTTTAAACAGGTCTATCCTTTGGCTAATCATTTGGGTATTAATGCAAAAATGCCCTATTATTATTTGGCAACACTGTTTTATGAATTATCGTATTGTTTTGATTTTATAATTACAGAATTTTTTTTTAGGGGTTATCTTATTTTAGCTTTTGCCCCCTATATTGGTTATAAAGCTATATTACCTATGTGTGTATTCTATGCATCTATACACTTCGATAAGCCTTTGGCTGAATGTATCAGCTCGTTTTTCGGCGGGTTGGTTTTAGGTATTATTAGCTATAACTCTAAATCTATTTATGGTGGAATTATTGTACACATGGGCATTGCATTAACAATGGAATTATTAGGTTGGTATCACTTGTTATAGCTTCTTATAGATGTCGGGTGTGTTTATTTCCATCCATCTTTCAGGGTTTTTAACGTTATACCATCCGTATTTTTTATATAATTCATGGGCAGATACGGTAGCCAGCAACCAGCGGCGTAGTCCTTTTAATTCTTCAGTATTCATAATTACTTCCATTAGCCATTTTGATAGTCCATTGCCTCTATATTCAGGCAATATATATACATCGCATAGATAAGCAAATGTGGCAGAGTCGGTAATTATTCTAGCAAAACCTATTTGCTTGCTTCCATCAAAAACACCAAAACATATTGAATTTTCAATGCTTTTGTTTACAACATCAAAAGGAATATTTTGGCTCCAATAAGACATTGTTGATAGGAAATGATGAACTGCTGCAACATCTATTTTTGCTTTGTCTGTAGTTATTAGAAAGCCATCTTTTTCTACATCTTCTATCATTTTATTATAAATTAAATTGTGCTAATATCTTCTTTTAATAGTGGCACAATTTAATAATTATTGTTTAGTTTTTTACAGTAAACAATTTTTCTGTACTGGTCTGAGCAAGATTCTCAAAAATAGGACCAAGATGCTTAGACCTGTATAGGATAAAAATACAAAAATTAAGAAAATGAATAGTTGTACAATTTATCAATTTAAATCAATTTAAATTAATTTTATATAAAAACGTAACAAGGAGGCAACTATTAAAGTAAAAGTATCGGAATTAAACAATGAATTTTTAGAAAGTATAAAATCTTTGTTTGGTAATAATAAAGATGCCCAATTGACAATAACGTACAATAATAAACAATTAATATATTTAGACAAACTCAGAAAGTCTAAACAGCAATTGGAGGATGGGTAAAACTCAGTAACCTTTACAATTGATGAATTAGAAAACGCTACCAATAAAAAGAAAGCAATATGAGAAAAATTACTTTTACTCCTAATGCCATCAAAGAATATAATGAGTTAATAATTGAAAATTTTGAATTAATACGAAAAATTATATTATTAATTAGGACTATGCAATAAGACCCATTTAAGGGTATTGGCATACCCGAACCATTAAAAGGTGAGTTTTCCGGCTAATGGAGCAGGCGTATAAATCAAAAGGACAGATTGATTTATAAAGTTACAAATGACCAAATAGAAATAATTAAATGTTATGAACATTATTAATAAAATACCTCGTATGTTTTCTACTGGTCTGAGCGTATAGCTAAGACTCTATACACTGTAATAGATGCATAGATGAGTGGGTTTAGTTTTGTGTTGTTTTTCATAGTTTTAATTTTGGGTTTTGCTCATTGGTTTTAAAAAAAATTTGGGCAGTTTTATTTTTATACTTCGTTGATATTGATGTACTTGTAAAATAAAAATGCTCACAAATTGCCCATTTGCATTTTAAACGGGAGTTTTTACATTTGGTATATCGGGTGTAAGGTATTGTATTTTAGAATAGTTTAATGGGGTTTAATTACACCTTTTTAGGGGTGGACTTGGTTATATTTTATTATGGGACAAGGGGTTGAGG
>CAIYTT010000091.1 GCA_903929195.1 uncultured Bacteroidota bacterium | reverse complement strand
TTTGCAAAGCAGGTACTTTACTATAGATTTTGCAAGACCCCATGTCAATACCCGTTCTTCAGGATTTTCCGCGGAAAATCCTGAAGAACGGGTATTGACATGGGGTCTTGCAAAATCTATAGTAAAGTACCTGCTTTGCAAAGCGGGTGAGGGGGACTGTTTATTGATACTTAGCTTCCCAACTTTTTTATTTAGCTTCAGTTCTTTGAATACGTTCGTAGAACGGTTTCATTTATACGTCCTGATTCTTTGTTGAAAATCTGGAAGAACGGACTTTATGCAGGATATTTGCAGGTGAAAACACCTGCAAAGGCGAAATGAGTACAAAATAAGTTATGAATTTGACAAAAATGGCAATATTATTAAAGAAGTACATTATGATAGTAAATTTGATAAATTTATTCCAACTTATTCTATTATATACTCAATAATATACTACTAATTTTTACTCTATCTAATTACGTCTAGCGCGAGTATTTATGTAAGAAAAGCATAGCGCAATATGTTGCGGTTTCCAGAAGTAACCGGAAGTTCCCTCATAGAAGGGATTTGATTCTTATGCCCGAATTCCATTGAGGAAATTAGAACGGGTATTCTTTTTATTTTGTAAATTTGTAAAAATATTGTCCGAAATGACGTCAACAATAATAAGGCAGAAACTATATGAATACATTAAAGTAGCTGATGATAAAAAGCTAAAAGCTATTTATACGCTACTTGCGCCTATAGACCTTAAAATAACTAAATGGTGGCAAGATAAAAAGATGGTTGAGGAACTAAAACAACAAGATTCAGATATGGAATCCGGAATGGATAAAGGTGTATCTTGGGATGTTGCCAAAGAACATTTATTTCTTAAACTTAAAAAATAAATTGTTTGGCATATCAAATTAGTTTATCTGCAATAGCAATAGAAGAACTTGAAGGTTCTGCAATTTGGTATGAAAGTCAAAAAAAAGGTTTAGGGCTTCGTTTTATGGAATCAATAAACAAGTGTTTTGCAATTCTATCAGAAAACCCGGATACTTATTCTATAAAAATTTCAGATTTCCGTGAAGCTAAAATTGTAAAGTTCCCCTTTTTAATAATTTATAAAATTGTAAAGAAAACCAATATTGTTAGGGTATTTCATGTCTTTCATACAAAAAGAAATCCTATATATAAAAATATTTAACATTAAATTTTACTTACTCTATTATACACGAATGATGTACAAAGATATTATTTACGCCTTTGTTGGTATTTTCACCAACAAATAGTTTGCTCTTCCGATGACGTGTAAAATACATATTAACTAATATACGTTTTTGTTGATGAAAACAGCAGCAAAAACATTTTAAACAGACGAAAACGTAGCTATCTCGCATTATGATGTTGTTTGTTGGTGAAAACACCCAACAAAGGCACAAAAAAGCTATACAGAAAATATACCAAAAATCTAATGTATATCATATTCTACATCCATGTTCCAAAATAAGTAGGCCCATTTGTCTGCTTGTTCGGCTATTATCATTTCGGTAGGTTTGCCGGCACCATGTCCTGCTTTTGTTTCTATACTTATAAGTACCGGATTTTTACATGCTTGTGCTGCTTGTAGTGCAGATGCAAACTTAAAGGAATGTGCAGGCACTACCCTGTCGTCATGGTCGCCGGTGGTAACAAAAACAGCCGGATAGCAAGTGCCTGCTTTTGCATTATGTACCGGAGAATATTTATACAAATAGTCAAACATTTCTTTGCTATCCTCTGCCGTACCATAATCGTAAGCCCAGCCGGCACCTGCTGTAAATTTATTATACCTAAGCATATCTAGTACCCCTACACCCGGAAAACATACTTTAAATAAATCAGGACGCTGTGTAAGACATGCTCCTACTAATAAACCACCATTTGAAGCACCTGAAATAGCCAAATACTCTTTTGATGTATAGCCGGCACTTATAAGATATTCGCCTGCTGCAATAAAGTCGTTAAATACATTTTGTTTTTGCATTTTAGTACCTGCATTGTGCCATTTATCGCCATATTCGCCCCCACCTCTTAAGTTGGCTACTGCATACACACCACCGGCTTCCATAAATACTAAATTACTAATACTGAATGTTGGGGTAAGGCTTATATTAAAACCACCATATCCATATAACATGGTAGGGTGTCTGTTATCCATCTTCATACCCTTACGCATCGTTATTATCATAGGTATTTTGGTGCCGTCTTTAGATTTATAAAATACCTGCGTGCTTTCATATTCTTCAGGATTAAATTTCACATCAGATTTCTTAAACAGGTCTGTTTCCGATTTAGAAATAGTATATCTAAATATAGTTGGGGGGTATATGTATGATGTAAACGTAAAATAGGTTTCTTTATCATCTGCTTTACCACCAAAGCCGCTTGCTGTGCCTAAACCCGGTAATTTAATTTCACTTTCTTTTTTACCGTCTATACTATACTGAAATACCTGTGTTACTGCATCTTTAATATAAGAAGCAAAAAATTTGCGACCACATGTTGTTACTGTTAAAGGGTATTCTGTTTCCGGAATCACAACTTTCCAGTTTTTAATTTCCGGTTTTGCAGCTTCGGTTCTTACTAATTTTCTATTAGGTGCTCCCTGATTTGTTGTAATGTATAACTTACCTTTTTCTGAAAAAATTACATCTTGTTCATGCTCAAAGCCCGTTACTATGGGTACAATAGGAGCCTCTTTTTTTGTAAGGTCTTTTATATACAACTCATTACCATAAGTAGCATTTGCAGCGGTAATTACCAAATAATTTTGGTCTTCCGTTACCGACCCGCCAATGTAGCGGCGTGGAGTTTTTTCGCCACCAAAAATAAGAACATCGCTTGCTTGCGGCGTACCTAATTTATGATAGAATAATTTATGAAACTGTGTTTTTTCAGATAGTTCGCTACCCTTTGGTTTATCATAACTGCTGTAATAAAAGCCATCGTTCCCTAACCAAGCTAATCCGCTAAATTTCACATCTCGCAACGTATCATCTACTTTTTGTTGGTTTTTGGTATCTATTACTATTACTTTCCTCCAATCGCTACCACCTTCACTAATTTGATAGGCTGCCAATGAACCGTCTTTTGTAAATTCTATACCCTGTAAAGAGGTAGTTCCGTCTTTAGAAAAAGTATTGGGGTCTAAAAACACTTCTGCTGTTTCGTTAGCTACCGGTGGCTGTCCGTTGTCTAATTGCCGGTATAAAACACTTTGGTTTTGCAAACCATTATTTTTATAAAAATAAGTGTAGTCTCCTTTTTTAAATGGTGCTGAATATTTTTCGTAATTCCAATATTTAGTTAATCTCTTTTTTATATCATCTCTATAAGGAATTTTGCTCAAGTATTCGTTTGTAACTTTATTTTGGTCTATAACCCATTTTTTTGTTTCCTCGCTTCTGTCATCTTCAAGCCAGCGATAAGGGTCTATAACTTCTTTACCAAAATATACATCTTTTTGTTCTACTTTTTTAGTTTCAGGATATTTACCTGTAAATTCTGCTTTATTTTGTGCTTTAACTGTCATGCTTACTAATAGAAATGCTATACCTGTTATTACTAATTTCATTTTTTCTTGTTTTTTTAAGATATATAATTTAGGCAAAAATAATATTTTTAATTTACGAAATAGATTATTATTACTTTTTCGTTTAAAATCTAAATATAGTAACTATACGGTCTCCATAAAATGAATCCCTTCGGGATTTTGAAAAGAGTATTTTACTTTTTATTTTTACAAGCATGAATAACTACTAAATTTCTAAATTTTAAAAGATTTCAATCTGGGGTTTTCACTTACATTACCTGTGCGTTTTAATACGCCCCAACTTTGTAATTGTCCTTTAAAAGCCCTTCTAATAGATTTATAAAGTATGTATAACATAAGCCATCTATATATTATTCTTTGAGGTATTAACCATATTAATTTAAATACATTTTCTTTTTCATAAATAAAAGCAAGTATGCCTACAGCTAAGTCAACAAGCATATATAAGCCATAATAAATCAATATTTGCATTGCATTGCCCGTTAAAATACCTATTATCATTAAGAAGTCTGCTAATGGTGCTATTAAAGGTATTAGAATTTGAAATATTAAAATATTAGGTAGAGCAATCATACCTAAGCTACCATACGATTTATTAAATAAAGCATCTCTGTTTTTCCAGAAAGATTGCATAACACCAAAACTCCATCTAAAACGTTGCTTCAAAAATTGTCCTAATGTTTCCGGAACTTCTGTGAGTGCTATTGCTTTATTTTCGTTTTTAATTTGATAACCTGCACGTAAAAGCCTCATTGTCAAGTCGCAATCCTCTGCAAATGTATCACTCGTAAACCCACCCGATTTTTCAATTGCCTCTTTTCTAAAACAGCCGATAGCACCCGGTACAACCGTAATTGCATTTATTAGTGCAAATGCATTCCTATCAAAATTCTGGCTGGTAATATATTCTATGCTTTGCCACTTTGTAAGTATATTTATTTCATTACCCACTTTTACATTACCTGCCACTGCACCCACGAGCTTATTATTAAAGTGAGGCATTAGTAATTCTAATGCATTAGGAACTAAGTTAGTATCTGCATCTATGCATAATACATAATCAGCATTTGTTTTACTTATACCAAAATTAAGTGCGGTTGCCTTACCACCATTAGGTTTCGTATATACGTTAACTTTACTATTATTTTTAAAAGCCTCCGAAACTTTTTCATAAGTACTGTCTTTACTGCCATCATCAATAAAAATAATATTGAAATTTGTATAGGTACTTTTCAAAAGATTATTTACTGCTCTTACGGCATTTACTTCTTCATTATAAGCCGGTACAATAATACTTACCAAAGGCTTATCTGCCATGGGTTGTATTTGGGCATGTTTTTCGTTTGCTTTTTCTTTTATTGCAAAAATAGCTAATAACAATATTCTTGCTATTGATAAAACAATGCAAATAACAAATAAATAAAACAAACACCTACTAAGCCAAAAGCCGAATTCTGCAACAAAATAGCTCATTTGTATCCAGTAATAGCTACTTGTTTTGGGTACAACAGGCATTAGTTGCTCTCTTTTTTCGTTAAGCAAATCGGCTACTGTGGTAAAAATATAACCGTTATCTTTAAAATATTTTATAATACGAGGCAATGCTTTTATGGTTTCTTCTCTATTTCCGCCTGCATCGTGTAATAAAATGATGTTACCCAATTTTTCTTGTTTCACAATTCTCTCAAAAATAGTATCTGCCGTTACCCCTTTTTCCCAATCGTTCGGGTCTATAGATTCGCCTACTGTTAAATAGTTATTTTCTTTTGCTAAAGCAACAGGCATTAACTCTTCCATTGTCTCCGGTTCTGAATCTGCATTGTACGGTGCTCTAAAAAGCACAGTAGAGTGTCCTGTTATGCTTTCTATTAATAAACGAGTGGAATTATATTCAAGCAAAGCCCTACTTACGCCTACCTCTGCAACATTAGGATGTGTAAAGGTATGATTCCCTATCTCAAAACCTTCATTATAAAGGCGTTTTACAATAGATATATTATTTTCTGCATTTATACCAATCATAAAAAAGACTGCCGGCACGTGCTCTTTACTTAATATATCTATTATTTGCGGTGTATATTTATTATCCGGTCCATCATCAAACGACAAAACAATTTTTTTCGGTTTTTTGCCATACTTTTTTATAACAAATATTGAAGGTAAAATCTCATATTTTTCATCTATAATTAAGTCTTCGGCAGTATCTACAACCGTAGCAATATGCCCGGCTTTAGGCGTTGTTATTACATCTAAAATATCACCTTCTCCTATATAATCCACATCATTACTTTGATGAACTTCATTTAGTTGACTGTAATTAAAACTATCAATGCCTTTATCGCTAATATCTTTATTATAAAATGTCCATAAACGGCTGTCTTCACTACCTAAACGCCATAATGCCACACCGGCTAAATTACTTTCGGCAGCAAAACGAATGGTATTAAAGTTGGTTGCAGCATCGGTAAAATAGACATTGTGTTCAATATTATTTTCATCAAAATAGTTATAATTTAAATTATAGGTGTTTGTATCAAATTTCACTTTACCTTCCGATTCTGACGCTATACTTAATGCTTCCGCATACGAAACATCATTTGCTTTATCTCCTTTGGGCCAGTCATAACCATATCCTGCTAATCCTAAAATAATTTTGCCGGGACCTGCCTGTTTCAAAATTTCATCTGTTGCTGCTTCAATCCATAACTGCGAACTAATAGCACCCGGCATGCTACCGCTACTATGTTCGTCGTAAGCCATTAAAAAGATATAGTCATTATATTTTGCAAGTTCTTTTACGTTAAAATCACCATTAAACGGAGAAATATCCATAGTAACTAATAAGTGTTTCGCATGCATTTTTGTATATAAATGTTGCATAAAAGAAATGAGTGGTTCATCACTCTTTTCTTGCAGTTCTTCAAAATCGATATTTATACCTGCAAAATGATTCTTTTCTATAATTTCTATTACCTGATTAATTATTTTTTCCCGCTTTACGGTATCATTTAAAATTCTGTGCAATATCTTGCCTGAAAAATCATCGCCCGAAAAATTGGAAAACATAGCAACTACCGGCACACCGGAACCTTTAATTATATCTTGCCCTCTAAAGTCTGAGTTCACAAAAACTGTATCTGCAACAGAATCAATATACATCCATTCAGGTAGTAGCATGTTGAGCTTTGAGACATTATTTTTTAGGGAAAAATAGGATTGCTCATCTTTAGCATCATAAAAAGCAGCACGTATGGGAGCAGCATATTGCATGTGAAAGCTGTCTGCCTTAGTTACATATCTTATATGTTTTAATTGGCTTGATTTTTCGTTAATAAATTTGCTGAAGCCTTCATATTTTTTATTAATGGCTTTATTTGTTTCTTTTTTTCCTTGATTTAAAATTGCCGAATATTGAGAATTATCTGCTTTTATTTTGGGCAAATCGGGTACAAATAAAAAATCTTTCAATGCAAGAAACACAACTGCAATTAGCATAATAAATATCAATAATATTATTCTAAAGCCCCACTTAAATCGTTGCCAACGTGTAGGTGATTGCGTTAAAAAAATTTGTTTTTGTGTATCCGACATTGTTAAGTATTCGTTTTTGTAGTTTATATTAAGTATTGGGCAAATGTACTTTAGTAAATTGAATTAGTATTTTAAAATCTACAAAAAATAAATTCATTTAATTCTATAAATACCACTCAAATAATTTTCACTAACTTTGAGTTGTATATTTTATTGTATGAAAAAAATCTCATTAAGCGTAATTATATGTATTCTCGCTTTAAACACTTTTGCTCAAAAAATAAGGTTTATAGATACTACCAATGTATGGCATTTCTATCAAACTAATTGTGGTACAGGTTATTTAAATATTGACAGTAGTATTAAAAATTATTATTCAGGTAACTATTCTGCTTATGGGCATAGTTATAAGGTTTTACATGCTAGTTGGAGTCAATCCGGTCAAAAATGCTATATTAGAGAAGATACAATATCAAATAAAGTGTATATAATACCAAATAATATTCTAAGCTATTATATTTCAATTGTTGATACATCAGAATACTTATTGTATGATTACAATTGGAATGTTGGAGATACTGTGAGCTATAACTTCCCTACTCTATCTAAATCTGTTTGTTGGGTTACCCATAAAGATTCAATACTTATAAACAGTATTTGGCATAAAACGTGGCAATTTACAGGAATAGATACCTTCTATATTGGTGGCACATACGCTATGGGTGATTCCATAAATTATTTAATTATTGAAGGTATTGGTTGCACAAATGATGTATATTATTCTTTATATCCAATTTATATTAACAGTGGTGTTTGTAATTATATAGGTTCCTTGTCTGATGAGCTTACCTGCTTTTATAATAAAGGTAATCAAGCTGTAATAAGTGCAACAATTGCAACAAAAGGCGTTGAGGCAAACAGGAATTTTGATAATGCTACAAGTTGCGCAAGTACTAAAAATAATGATATAAAAATGGTAACAGAAAGGGTATATTTATTCCCCAATCCAATTACTGAAGAAAGTAAACTTATATTTGACAAGCCTATAATTGATGGAAAATTATTAATATATAATTATTTAGGACAGATTTTTTATAAATCTATTTTATCAAATACATCTGAGGTAACTATTGGAAGCAAACTTAAACAAAAAGGCATCTATTATTATTTAATTCAAGATAATATAACCGGTGTAAATTTTAGTGGTAGTTTTGTGAAATAAAATAATACATCCTAATTGTTTTCTAATTAAGGTCTATATAAACAGTATCAAAGAAATACAAAAAATTATATTTAAAATAAAATTGTGATTTTTTTTATAAATCATAATAAGTAATTAATTTTACAATTTATTTCTTTATTATTTATTTGTAATGTTTAGAAAAATTATAATACTTTCTTTGGTAGCAATACTACCTTTAACAAACTTATCAGCACAGCAGCCATGCTCTACAGATATTCAATATCATAAATTGGTTGAAAAATACCCCCAAATTGCTGAATATGAAAAACAATTTGATGAACAAATGAATGCGATTACCAATCATGGTGATTTAGCAAAATTTGGATTACGAACATCAAGCACTACAGATACTACAGAATATGACATACCCATTGTAGTACATGTAATACATGATTACGGTTATGAAAACATTGATGACAATGTAATTTATGATGCCGTAAATTATTATACTACCTGTTATAATGCACAAAATGCAGACACAGCTAATGTAATTACACCTTTTAAACAATATATCGGCAATGCACGTATGCGTTTCCATTTGGCAACAATTGACCCTAACGGCAAACCTACAAAAGGAGTTACCCGTTTTCAATCTTATCTTACTTTTAATGCAGACGATGGTGCTAAATTTTTACCATGGCCTCAAAGTAAATACATTAATATTTGGTTTATAAATACATTCGGTGCTGCTTCTACAGGTGCTGCCGCTTATGCTTATCTACCATCTATGGGTGCTAGTATTCCTTATTACGATGGTGTTATTGCACTTTATTCTTATGCTAATTATGCTAAATGTATCCCACATGAATTAGGACATGTACTCAATTTATGGCATCCATGGGGTAATTCAAACAACCCGGGTGTTGCCTGTGGCGATGATGGTGTTGATGACACCCCGCCAACAATGGGCCATAGTCCGGTTGGTTGTGTACCAACAGCCTTGTATGATACTACCTGTGCCACAGGTTACATGAAAACATATTTATCTATGGACGGTACAGTAGATTCCTTAGTTGATTATCCAGATACTACGAATGCCCAAAATATTATGGACTATACTTATTGCCAAGATATGTTTACCAAAGGGCAAGTTGTTAGAATGCGTACTGCCTTACGAAACACGACAGCAAATAGGAATAATTTATTTTCGCCATCAAATCTTGCAGCTACCGGCGCATTAGTACCCATGCCCGATTTACCACCTATTGCAGATTACATCGTAAATAGAGCTAATGGCTCCGGAATTATTACCGACTCCAGAAATTATTTTCTAGCTTTTAATAGTCCACTTACTTTTCAGTTTTCAAATAAAAGCTGGAACGATACCATTTCCGATGTACTTTGGAACTTCTCTAATGGTGCTACGAATACTACATCTACAAGTATGACAACAGTAAGTAATCAATTTTCTGTGCCGGGTTGGGTTACGGTTACTATAATTGCGAATTCTAATGCAGGTAGCGATACTTTAATTAATAGAAATGCTGTATATGCAGCAGATACAACCGCAATACCTGCAACTAACTATGTACAAGAGTTTGCTGCATCAAGTGATATTAACAATTGGCCTATGTTCAATTATTATAATAATCAGTATAAGTGGCAATTTTATAATGGTGCCGGTTGGGGCGATAATAGTTGTATTCGTTACCGTTCTTACGATACATCAAACAGACAAACCGGTAATGCAATTGGCGACCATGATGATTTCTTTACACCTGCATTTAACCTAAACGGCATTACAGATAACTTATATTTAAATTTCTTTATAGCAGGTGCAAGAAGACCGTCTTATACCGGTTCGGTAGGCGATTCGCTTGAAGTAGAAGTTAGCACAAACGGTGGGGCAAGATGGAATGTACTTGCAGGCTATAATAGTAATACCTTAGCAACAAATGGTATTCATGGTACTGAATTTGTTCCAAATACAACAACTAATTGGAAACCAATAGCTGTAAGTATTCCTACTACTTATAGAACAACTAATACTTTTTTTAGATTTCGTTTTCTGCCGGGTGATTTAGGCAATAATTTATATTTAGATAATTTTTATTTTTATCCATATCCGGCAGGAGTAAAAGAAACTATGAATACCGATGTGCCGGTGAATATATACCCCAACCCATCTGCCAACGGAACAAACATTGTATTTAAAACAGGCAATACCGGATTAATAAAAATAGTAATTAGTGATATTACAGGAAAAACAATTTTTGAAATAAACAAAACCTATATACCTGGTAGCATTCAACAAGAATATATTTCAAGGAATTTACTACCATCGGCAGGTATTTATTTGGTAAATATAACAATTGACGGAGTAAGCAAAATAGAAAAAATGAGTATATACTAATTATTTGCAAATATGTAAATAACATAAAAACAATAAAAAATAAAAAATATTAATTCATTTTTAGATTTTTTTTAAATATTTTCTAAAAAAATTCTTTGCAGTTTTATTATTTTATTAATTTTGAACACTTTATAAAGAAAGAAAGATGAAAAAAAGACTTGTATTATTTTTATTGGCAATTGCATTTTTAGGAACTAAAAGTTTTGCCCAACTACACTGTTATACTGACGAGGTACACAGACAAAAATTATTATTGCATCCGGAATATGCACAATTGGAAGATGCATTTAATAAACAATTAGAAAAAGGTGTAAAGAATTTCGACCTTACAAAAGCAATGAGAACATCCGATTCAGGGCATCCTGATTCTTTTTGGTACGATATTCCTGTTGTAGTACACGTAATACACGACTATAATAATAGTGCAGAATGGCTTACAGACGACCAAATTTTTGATGATTTAGACGGATGGAACATTGTATATGCAGGTAAAAACACAGATACATCAGAGGTAATTCCTCCATTTAAAAAATGGGTTGGTAATCCGCATCTAAGATTGCATTTTGCTACAATAGACCCACATGGTAACCCTACAAAAGGTATTACAAGACATCGTTCTTACCTTACTTATGCAGCCGGTGAACAAGCAAAATTTGATGATTGGCCAAATAGTTCTTATGTAAATATTTGGTGCGTAAACGTTATTCCAGCCTCCGGTGGTTTTACTGCTGCCGCCTATGCAATACCTCCTGCAAGTGCTGCGACAGAACCTGCTAATGATGGTATTTTATGCGATTACGACTATATGCACAATGACATTCCTTATGATGGTAAAACAATCAATCATGAAATGGGACACGTTTTTAATTTAAAACATACTTGGGGCGACAATAATAATGCAGGTGCAGGCGTATGCCCTCCGGGTGATGACCTGGTTGATGATACCCCACCGACAAGAGGACATTTAGATTGCGGACCGGCTTCTTTATATGACTCTATTTGCACATTAAATTATTTCAAATTATATCCTACCGCTTCCGGTTACGATTCATTAGTAGATTACCCTGACACTGCTAACACACAAAATATTATGGACTATTCTTATTGCCATAAAATGTTTACAAAAGGACAAGTAGTTCGTATGCATGCATGTCTTAATACTTCAGTAGCAGGAAGAAATAATTTATGGGACAGTCTTAATTTAGTAATTACAGGTGCTTTACTTTCAAGACCTGACTTAGCTCCAGTTCCTGAATTTTCAGCAGTACCTGCAATAGGATATACTGATAAATACAAAGCAAATTATTTTACAGGATTTAATCAACCCATAAGATTTATTAATGAAACTTGGAATGATACCGTATATACCATCGAATGGAAATTTTCTCAAAACGGAACCACTATATTTGATACGGTTACTCATGTTGCTTCAGCTGCTTTTATGAATAAAGCGTTTACAACCTCCGGCTGGTTAGACCTAACAATGATAGCAAAAGGTACCAAAGGACATGGTGCAGGCCTGGATACAAATACAGGTACAGCAACCTTCCCACAAGCAATTTATGTTGCAGATGCAACACCTGTTAATGGCGATGGTATTTATGAAGAATTTAATCCAAGTATTGATGGTAATAAATGGCCTACTTTCAATTATTTTAATAATAATTTTAAATGGGAACTTTGTTCAACCGCCGGTTATTATGATAATTATTGTATGAAATATGATGGATTTGATAACAGGTTTAATCCATCTATGGGTGTGTTTCCAGGTACAGGTTCTCCTATTGGCGACTATGATGACCTTTTTAGCATTCCTGTAAACTTATCCGGCTACTCTTCTACCGACCCATGCTACCTTAATTATATGTACTCTGGTGCTTCTCGCAGTAGCAACGGATTAAATATTAACGATAGAATGCAGATAGATTGTTCTACCGATAATGCAAAAACTTGGCATACCATTATTAGCATTGGTCGCGATTCTTTAGATAACAAAGGTTCATTATCTATACCTTACGCACCCTTATATCAAGGTGATTGGGCTCCTATGGCAGTACCAGTACCGGCTTTATATAGAACAGCAAATTCAATCTTCCGCTTCCGTTATTTCCCTAATGTAGCAACAGACGGTTATACAGCAGGCTTTAGCAGTGGTAATAATTTCTATATGGACCGAGTTAATTTCAGCCATTTACCGGCATCTGTTTCAAATATAAAAACCAACAATAATGAAGTAGTTATTGCACCAAACCCTACCCAAGGTAATGCTTATGTAATTATAAACCATGCTGCTAATACAATAGCAACAATAACTGTTAGCGATATTACCGGCAAAGTAGTATACACTACTTCACAACAATTAATTTCTAATGAAGAGCATATTGAAATACCACAAAATGTACTTACTGTAAAAGGTCTTTACTTAGTAAAAACATTAACAGGCAATCAAATGAATACTCAAAAATTAATAGTTTACTAATCTATTTATTTTTTTCAAATAAAAACGGCTGCTTTATGAGCAGCCGTTTTTATTTGAAAAAAATAGTAACAATTTCTTCATGCTAATTGTTTTCATACTTTTAAATATCTATTTTTACCAAAATAAATTCCCGAAAATTAATGGAGCGTTTTATAGGCTTAATTGGCATAGTATTGATTTTAGGTATCGCATTTTTATTTTCTAATAATAAAAAACGAATTAATTACAGGCTGGTACTAAGTGGTCTTATTTTACAATTTACAATTGCTGTTGTTGTATTGAAAATACCTGCTGTAAATCAGTTTTTTCAATTGCTTGGTAAGTTTATGCAAAAACTGGAAGGCTTCGCTAAAGAAGGTGCCAATTTTGTTTATGGCGGTATTGGTGTTTTTACTCCGGCAGGTAGTGTAGTAAATTATGGTATTGCTCCTAATTTTGTTTTCGCTTTTAATATTACTGCTACTATTATATTAGTATGTGTTTTGGTGGCTATTTTATATCAATTGAAAGTAATGCAGTTTCTGGTATCTATTATTGCTAAAGTAATGAATACCATAATGCGTGTAAGCGGTGCAGAGGCACTAAGTAATGTAGCCAGTGCATTTGTAGGGCAGGTTGAAGCACAAGTAATGATACGAGCTTATTTGCCAACAATGACAAAAAGTGAACTTTTAGCATCCATGAGTGGCAGCTTGGCTTGCATAGCAGGAGGCATCTTAATTGTTTATGCCAATATGGGTGCAAGACCCGATTATTTGATTGCTGCCAGCTTAATGGCTGCCCCGGGTGCGTTGGTAATTTCAAAAATTGTTTTTCCTGAAACGGAAGTATCGCCAACAATGGGAAAAGTAAAACTAGATGTAAAACGACCTTATACAAATTTAGTTGATGCGATTACACATGGCGCATCAGACGGATTTAAGATTGCGATGAATGTAATTGCTATGCTCATTGGTTTTATTGCATTAATTGCTATGCTTAATTGGATATTAGGTCATATATATACCGGTTTATCTTTAGATTTAATATTTAGTAAACTCTTCTACCCTTTTGCTTGGGCTATGGGAGTGCCACAACAAGACATTAATAATGCAGCAACTTTATTAGGACAAAAAATTACGATTAATGAATTCGTAGCTTTTAAAAATTTAACTACTGCTGCTGTACCGGTAGTGTCGCCCAAGGGGTTAACTATTATTACGATAGCTATTTGTGGCTTTGCAAATTTTAGTAGTGTTGGTATGCAAATTGGTGGTATTGGAGCATTAGCACCCGAAAGAAGAACAGACTTAGCAAAATTAGGCATGAAGGCATTATTATGTGGTACATTAGCCTCTTATTTATCTGCTACAATAGCCGGAATATTGATGTGATAGGTATTATGTATTTAGTATATTAATTTACAATATACTAAATACACAAAACTACATTTTCATAATATAAAATTTAATACAGTAAATACACTACATAAAACAACTATATTACTTGCACAAATATTTTTTTTATTAAAAGTTAGAAATTGTTGTTGTTATAAAAAAAAAATGTAGATTTGCGTATTATTAATTTTTCATTCAATTCAAAATGCAAGAAGGTACAGTAAAATTTTTCAATGAAACTAAAGGATTTGGTTTCATTACACCTGCAAATGGTGGGCAAGACATTTTTGTTCACGTATCCGGTTTAAGAGACCAAATTCGTGAGAATGACAAGGTGTCTTTCGAAGTACAAAATGGTAAGAAAGGTCTAAATGCCGTAAACGTTAAAGTAATTTAATTTTTCAGCATCTCGCTTAATATCATTCCAAGACGTGTACTAACACGTCTTTTTTGTTTTTATTTTTTACCCCTATTTTTTTTACTATTTTAATTATTGTATGCGTACCCTTATTACAAATATAAAACAATTATTACAAGTAGAATTTGCTACTGAAAATAAACAAAAAGTTTACGGCAAAGAATTGGCTTTTCTACCTTCCATCAATAATGCTTGGCTAATTATTGATAATGGGAGGATTCATAGTTTCGGTGCAATGAAAGAATTTCCTAATACCTATACCGATGAGATTATTGATGCAACAGGGAAATTAGTACTTCCTTCTTGGTGCGACAGCCATACCCACTTAGTATTTGCCGCACCCAGACAAGAAGAATTTGTAGATAGAATAAAAGGACTTAGCTACGAAGAAATAGCGATGAGGGGTGGTGGAATTCTAAATTCGGCTGCTAAACTTAATAAAATATCAGAAAATGAGCTTTATGACCAAAGCCAAATTCGCTTACTGAATGTGATGGCACAAGGTACCGGCTGTATAGAGATAAAAAGCGGCTATGGGTTGTGTTTGGCAGGCGAGCTAAAAATGCTGAAAGTAATAAGACGACTTAAAGAAAATAATACAATACCTATAAAAGCATCTTTTTTAGCTGCCCATGCTTATCCAATAGAATACAAACAAAATAAGCCTGCATATATAAATTTAATTATAAATGAAATGTTGCCTATCATTGCAAATGAAGGATTAGCAGATTATATTGATGTATTTTGTGAAGAGGGCTTTTTCGGAATACCGGAAACAGAACGGATACTGGAAGCCGGATTAAAATATGGTCTTAAACCAAAAATACATGCAAATCAGTTACATTTTTCCGGTGGCGTACAAATAGGCATAAAACATAATGCAATAAGTGTTGACCATTTAGAATGTGTGGGAAATGAAGAAATTGAAGCACTTAAAAATAGTACTACCATACCTACCCTATTACCGGGAGCTGCTTTCTTTTTAGGTATGCACTATCAGCCGGCACGCAAAATGATAGATGCAGGCTTACCTGTTTGTCTCGCTACAGATTATAATCCGGGTTCATGTCCGTCGGGCAATATACCATTATTATTAACTATTGCATGCACACAATTAAAAATGACGCCGGAAGAAGCAATAAATGCTGTTACAATAAATGGTGCTGCTGCTATGGAGCTAAGTAATGAATTGGGCACAATAAAAATAGGCAAAAAAGCAAATATAATTATTACAAAACCGATAGAATCAGTAGCATCAATACCTTATGATTTTGGAAATAATTCTATTGAAAAAACTATTTATTATAAATAAACTGATTATTAAAAGAATATACATAAGTATTAATTAGCTAAATGTAAAGCACGAAGCCTGTCCAAAACACTATTATTATCTTTATGTATAAATAGTAAATCTCCGTAATCTTCTTTTTTCATATTCTTTCTTAATTTCAGTACCGAATCTTCAATATCATAGATTTCATAACCCAAATCTGTTAAAAACAATTCTATTTTAGGTTTTTGGTCGCCCCAAGTTTCAATTTGTATTATTGGTTTATATTTTAATATTACGTCTTTAATTTCCGGTATTACTATATCTTCATAACCTTCAATATCACATTTTATAAAATCTAATTTAGGTAAGGTTTTAAATAATTCACTACCTTTTTTCATTGTAGCTTTAAAAGAAAATTCCGAATCATCCTTGTGTTCATTTTTTGTATTTATATGAGCCAATCCGGTTTTAAGATACCCGAAATTGCCGGGTGTTGTTAGGGTTACTTCTTTTTCCTGCTCACCTAATGCAACATTATATAAAGTAATATTAGAATATTTTTTTGTACCCCACTTTATTATTTCTGCAAATGCGGGTACGGGTTCTACAGCAAATACTTTACCGGTAGTACCCGTCCATTTTGCAAACAGTTTAGTGTAATAACCCAAATTAGCACCAATATCTAAAATGTAGTCGCCTTTTTTTATTATACTTTTATCTAAATAATGATATTTATAAATATTATTATTCTTCAAAATACCTATAGAATAAATAAAATGAAATCCTTTATGTAGAACTTTCAAATAATTTTTAAGACCTAAAACATTAAATATATATTTTCTAATATTCATAAAACTATTTTATACATAGCTCATTTTTTTGAACTATAATTATATTTTTTTGTAAAAATAGTTTATTTTGAAAAATAATACTTTTAAAAGGGACTATTTGTTGTTAATATTTAGAGTTTCTTCTGTATTTACAGAATCCATTAAACTTATATTTAGCTTTTCAATCTCAGCGGGAGTAAGATAACGCCAAGCACCAAGAGGTAAACTGTTCAGTTTTATGTGCATAATTTTAACACGTGTAAGTTTAGTTACATTGTACCCTAAAAAATCGCACATGCGCCTTATTTGTCTATTTAAGCCTTGTGTAAGTACAATTCTAAAACGTTTCTCACCTTCTTTTCTTACATAACATTTTTCTGTAACAGTATCTAAAATAGGAATACCTGAACTCATCTGCTGCACAAAATGTGCAGAAATAGGTTTATCAACATTTACAACATATTCTTTTTCATGATTATTTGCTGCACGCAATATTTTATTTACAATATCGCCATCGTTTGTAAGTAGAATCAAACCATCAGAGTCTTTATCTAATCTGCCAACCGGAAATATACGTTTTGGAAAATTAATATAGCTAATAATATTGGTTCTGTCTTTTTCATCGGTAGTACATGTAATACCGGGAGGTTTATTAAAAGCCAGATATACCGGTTTTTTTCTATTTTTTAGCGGTTCACCGTCAACTTCTACTTTGTCGTGTATTGCAATTTTAGTTCCGGGTAGTGCTACCTCATCATTTACTGTAACTCTTGCTTGTTCAATCAGTTTATCTGCCTCCCTACGCGAACAAAAACCTGAAGAACTGATATACTTATTTAAACTAATTAATTCTGTATCCATAAATTCAAAAAACGTTCATTAAAATTTTAAATCTCTACTTTATCAAAAAATAAAAAAATATTAATTATAAATAGCGAAATTAATAAAAATCATACAGATTTAATAAGTATTTCACTATAAATTAATGTTATTAATCCAAATAGAACATAACTACCAACATCGCTTAGAATGTTTAAAAACAAAAAAGTTTATTTCAGTTATGCTATTATAAAGTTATCCTAAACAAAACAATAATCTAAACATAAAATTTCATTTACTTTGTGTAAAATACATTTGTAGTCATTTGTTTTTATTTGAATAAAAAATCATTTTTTAATATCCTATCAATAATCACTTATATATTGATTCTCTTTTCTGCGAAAATCACCTCGTTTCCAAGCTTCAAAAAATTGTCCCCAAGCAATTGGGTTTAAAATATTCATCGGTTGTTGTTGTCCGTAATAAACGGCTTCTTTAGCCAGTTTTTGTTGATAAGCAGCTTGCGATTCTCTGCCATCATGCGGTAATGTATAGGCTAAAGCTCTCATTACCATTGCATTGGTATTGTTTCTGGCAACCTCGTAATAGTCGTTAGGAACACGCCAATGCAAAAAAGCATAATTAAAACCCTCTTTTGAAGGTAAAGGTCGTATGATTGTTTCCGGCAAATAGAACGTGTCTTGTATCATTAATTGAACCATTGAAAAAAATTGACCGTTCAATTCTTTAGACACAATATATTCTTTGGGTCTAAAACCAATACAACTAAATTGCAATGTATCTCCTTTATAACAGACAATTGAAAAAACTCCGGAATAAGCCGATTCAACCCCTCTTTCTTTATTCTTAACCTGTATGGTGGCATTGGGTACAGCCCTTAAACTATCGGCTGTCATTACAACACCATCTATTTCAATAATATTATCTAAAGCCAACTGTGCATTTGCATGTATGCAAGTAAAAAGAAAAAATATTAAAGAAAAAAGAAGTTTACATTTCATAATAAGCAAAGTTACTATCTTTTTATAGTACGATTTTAATGATGTTCCATTTATATAATAATTTAGCAATTTTTATATAATTTTATTTATCAATATCTTTTTTTTATTCTGTACAACAAAAAAAGTAATCAGGTAAGACAATTTGTAAACACATGGCATAGACAAGTGTGTTAAACTATTTATTTTCATTATTTTATATGTGCAAGATAAGTATAAATAGTAGATCTATTAAGCGGGGTAATGGTTCTACGAGGCTCACCATGACATTAAATTCTGTGCTATATATCACAAATATTATCAGACATTTTCAAAGTAATTGTATGTAATAAATAGTTGCTAAGTATAACTACAATAAAAAAGTCAACTTTATTTAGAAAAAACACGAGCTTCAAGAAAATCATGGAAATCAGGCGAATCATGGTTCAGACAAAAATCCTGTATAAATAGGAGCCACCGAAAATTGAACTACTTGTAAAAAAGAAAAATGAACAGAATTCTTATAATGATAATAATTTGGTAATAATTTCGTAATACTGAAAGTATCTAATTGTAAATTAATTATTTGAATTTTGCACACAAATATAATAAAATGTTTTATTTACAATACGTCAAATCAGTAAAGTTCTTTTTATTCACAGGGCTATTTTTAGCATTACAATTATTTACAAATAATTCTTTTGCAACTGCACTAACAACACTTAGTTTTTCGAGCACTGCATCAGGTACAACTACAGGTACATCTACTTGTGTTGTAGGAAATAACGTTACCGGTTGGACAAGTGGGACTGCATATTGGCTTTATACTGTAAATACCTGCGGATACTCAGGTATTACAATGGCATTTAGTACAAGTGCATCATCTTCGGGTCCGCACACAGGTACAGTATATTACAACATAGGTGCGGGTGATGTGGCTCTTGGGTCCGGTAGTGGTTCTCCATTTACAATTACTAGTAGTTGTACCTCTGTAAATCTTACATTTCCTACAGCATGTAATAATGTACCTACATTAACAGTAAAAATTGTTATGACAGGAGCAACTTCAACATCTGGGACATGCAGAATGCCTTCTAATGGGGGATTTGCCGCATCCGGAACTGTTACAAACCCTTCCAGCGTAGCAATAAGTAATACCAGCCCATCGGTAGGGAATATTACGGTAGGCACACTCAATAATGTTTTGCAAACTTTTAATGTTACCACAGCTACTGCTACAGCAACCTTAAATAAGGTAATTATTACAACCGCAGGTTCTTATACCACATCAGACATTACAAATTTAAAGCTTTGGTATCAGGCAAGCTCTACCTTTAGTTCCGGTTCGGCTACTTTATTGGGTACAGCCACATCAATAGGTATTGCCGGCACTAATATTACGTTTTCTTCATTATCTCAAACATTACCTGTAGGTACCGGGTATTTATTTGTAACTGCCGATGTGGCATCGGGTGCTACTGTTACCCATACGATTTCGCTTACAGCTACACCCGCTACCAATTTTACACTTAGTACTGCTTGTGTTACTCCTACATCAACAGCCGGTGCATCCAATACGCAAACGTTTATTGCAGCAGGTTCTGCAGCTGTTATTACCGGTAATCCTTCCAACTCTACCATTTGCAGTGGTACCAATACAAGCTTTGTTGCTTCTGCAAGCGGCACACCCACACCTACCTTCCAATGGCAACGAAATGACGGCTCGGGCTTTGTACCTATTACAAGCGGTATGGATGGTGGCATTTATGGTGCTACCTATACCAGTGCGACACTAACTTTAACAGCAGTACCGGCTACTTATACAGGCTATACCTACCAATGTGTAGCAACAAACTCGGGCGGTAGTGCAACAACAAGTACGGCAACATTAACAGTAAATACAGTACCAACTACACCAAGCACACCTACCGGCACTACCCTACTATGTACCGGAGGCAACACAACACTTAGCAGCTCGGCTACCGGAGCAACCGGTTACCAATGGCAAAGAAGTACTACGGGTACATCAGGGTCTTTTGTAAATATAACAAGTGGTATGGATGCCGGTATTTATAGCTCTTCTTACACTACCACAGCACTTACAATTGCGAGTCTTACACCTACTTATAATAATTATGCATATCAATTAGTAGCAAGTAATACCTGTGGTAATTCATCTGCTTCTTTACCTATTGCTATTACCATAAATGCCTTACCTAGTGTTACGGGCATTTTGTATATGCCTACTACAGTATGCAGTGGCACTCCGGTTACCTTAAGCGATGCTACATCCGGTGGCGGTACAGGGGTATGGACTAGCAGCAATAACGCAATTGCAACCGTTGGGTCAACAACCGGTGTTGTAACAGGTATTGCTACCGGGTCGGCAACCATTACTTATACTTATACTAATGGTACTACTACTTGTAGTAACTATGTTACTGCATCAGAGAGTACTGTCATTACACCTTCTACCGTAACTATTTCACCTGCATCAGTAACTTTATGTACCTCAAGCAGTGCTGCATTACTAAGTTCCAGTGGAGGTACGGTTTCGGGTAGTGTATCTTTTACGAATTCAGGCAGTTACGATGCGTCAGCATCTCATGCTACAGCGGCTTCTCCTATTACGGTAAGCGGTGTACCTTCCGGTGCAACCATATCCAGTGTAAACATAACTGTTAACTTTACTACAACTTTTTTAAATGATTATGTAATTAATATTCAGGCACCGAATACCAATGTTTTGAACCTAGCAAATATGGAAGGTCCACACGGAGCAGGAACTTATACAGGTTCTGTATTTACTTCATCCGGCGGCACCGCATTAAGTGGCACTTCCTCATTTGGAGCAGGTCCTTTTAGTGCCGATGCCATTCCAAGCGTTGGCGGTACTTATGTGTCTAATGTAACTTCATGGTCAAGTTTATACGGTACGCCAAACGGCACTTGGACATTATCTGCATATAATAATAGTACATTTACAAATACCCCTAGTACAATTACAAGCTGGACCATAACCATAAATTATACCCTGCCTACTACTTATGTATGGACACCCAACGGTAGCGGTAATGGTTTATTTACCAATGCGGCAGCTACAAGTACTTATTCAGGAGCATCTGCAACAAGTGTTTACACCTTACCGGATAGTATCGGTAGTTATACTTATACCTTAACGGCAAGTAACGGTAGTTGCAGCACAACAGCAACCGTGCCTGTTTCAAAAAGCGCTACCATTACGCTACCTGCTATAACCGCGGGCACAACCGGTGGCCATAATGCCTGCCAAAGCATTCCAGATACTTTATATGAAGGTACAACAGGCGGCACTTGGTCTTATTCTGTTTCAACCGGTGGTACACCCACACTTGCTTCATTAGGCATAATTGGCGGTCAACAAGCTGTTTCAATAACCGGTGCATCTACCGGAACAGGTATAGCTTCTTATACCTATACTACCTCTTGCGGTACTTATTATGCAACCTATACAGTTACTGTAAATGCCACGCCAACGGTATCCGGCATTTCAGGTGCAGGCAGCACAATCTGCACCGGTGTACCGGTAACATTAAGCAATGCTACAGCAGGTGGTACGGGTGTTTGGAGCAGTAGTAATACAGCAAGAGCTACAATCGGCTCATCAAGCGGTATTGTAAGCGGTGTAGCAGATGGTACTGCTATTATTACCTATTTGTTTACTAATTCTACTAACGGTTGTAGTAATTTTACTACTGTAAATGCAACTGTCGCAACTATGCCGTCATCGGTAAATGCTACACCTGCAACTGTAGCATTGTGTACAGGTGCTGCTGCACAATTATTAACAGCAACAAGCACAACTATTAGTAATAGTGTAAGTGCAACAACAGGGTCAATTCTTTATGATGAAAGTGCCAGTACAACAGCCTTCCCTAATACATTAACCGTAAGTGGTGTACCAAGCGGTGCAACCATTACAAGTGTGAATGTATCTGTTAATTTTATTTCCAGTTATTTGGCTGATTATACGTTTAATTTAAAAGCACCTAATGGAAACATTATCAATTTATCTCAAGCCTTAGATGTTCCCAACGGTGCGGGTAATAGTTTTTCAAGTACTGTTTTCAGTTCGGCTGTTAGTACACCAACTATAAGCGGTTCAGGGGCGCACACAGGAACTTACGGAGCAGACTTGGCAACTTCTGGTTCGTATTATAGCATTCCGGGTTATGTACCAACTTCATCACTATGGTCAAGTTTATACAGTACACCCAATGGCTCTTGGTCGTTAGTAGGTTACAATACCTATGGCTCATCTACATCATCAACCCTTACAGGATGGACTATAACAATAAACTATACCATTCCTGTTTCTTATGTTTGGAGTCCTACAAGTGGTTTATTTACCAACTCTGCCGGTACAACCGGATATACAAGCAGTTCAACGGCAACGGTGTATTCTATGCCAACATCAACAGGCAGTTATACCTATACGGTAACAGCAAGCAATAACGGCTGTAGTGCCACAGCAACAAGTGCAGGTACATTAAGCAGCGCCCCGTCAACGCCGTCTGCAATAAGTGGTGCAACAACTGTTGCAGTAGGTGCAACTACAACTTTAAGCGATGGAACAAGCAGCGGTACATGGACAAGTGGGAATGCTTTAATTGCAAGTGTAGGTAGTATAACCGGCATTGTTACCGGTGTTGGTACAGGTAGTACCTATATTACTTATACAGTAACTAATTCTTGTGGTTCAAATTATGTAGTAAGTCCAATAACTGTTAATGCACCAAGTGTAGCAATAAGCAATACAAGCCCTGCGGCTGCAACAGTTGGTTATGGTGCAAGCAATGTAATATTACAAACCTATAATATGGCAGTAACGGTATTACCGGCAACATTAACAGGTTTATCGGTAACATTAGCGGGTACATTTGCTACCGGAGATATTTCTAATATTAAATGTTGGTATTCAACATCATCAACATTCGATGGTTCTGCAATACTATTATCTACCTATTCAAGCCTTAGTTCTGCAGGTACTTATACCTTCCCTTCGTTTACATCACAAACACTACCAATTGGTACCGAATATATATATATAACAGCAACTATCGGCACAGCTGCTGTTTCTACACATACTGTAAGCGTTTCTACAACTGCATTTTCTAATATTTCTTTAGGTACGGCTACCTTAACAGGAACCAACCCTGTAGCTGCGGGAAATACAATAACAATTGGTGGTTATTCAGAACCGGCACCATTTGATTTATCTACCGGCAACTGGACATTTACAGGTTGGCGTAATGCAGCACCTGCAGGATATTATCCGGGTAATGGATGTGATGGTGTGAGCTCAACCAATGAAGTTCCATCCGCAACAAGTGCAAACATGGTATTCCATTATATGAGTGTTGCAGACCCAACGCTTACAGCAACAACTGTTGGTGATTATACCATAGCTTATAATTTCCCTTCCTCAACCCGTATTTCCGGTCAAGGTACAAATGGTATTTCGTTTGTAAATACAGGTGGTCCAAATACAGGTGGTCCAACAACTACTTTAGGAGAGGCTGTATTAGGATTAAAAACCACTGGTAGAAACAACATTTCTATATCGTGGATAGCGGGACAACAAGCAACAGGAGCAGGAAAAATAACTGCATTAAGAGCACAGTATAGAGTAGGAACATCTGGAACATGGACAGACCTACCCAATACTTCTTCTACCCAAATTGAATATTTTAGTACGTATCCGGCAGTAGCCCCAACCTTAAATTTAGGACCGATAACACTACCTACAAGTTGCGAAAACCAACCGGTTGTAGAAATTCGTTTTGCATATTATTATGCAGGTTCAGGTAGTGGGGCAAGAAATGAACTCTTTTTCAAAAATATTACCGTTAACAGTTATGCCATTGGTGCAACTGCAAACGTAGCAATTGGGAACACAAGCCCTGCGGCTGCAACAACTACACCTGGAAATACAAATGTATTATTACAGGCATACAACCTTACGAATACGTTAACTCCTTATACCACATTCAGCGGATTAACGATAAATACAGCAGGGAGCTATACTACATCCGATGTTACTAATTTCAAATTATGGTATTCGTATTCACCTACTTTTAATGCAGCAAGCGATACCTTGTTAGCAACTATCAGCAGCCCCGCTGCAGCCGGCAGTCAAACATTTCCGTCTTTCAGCCAAAACATTGCAACTTATGGCGGTACAAAATATCTTTTTGTAACAACAGATATTGCTTCGGGTGCAACATCCGGTCATACTATTAATGCCGGAACAACTTCCTTTACAAATTTCACATTAGGAACTGCAACTAAAAGTGGCACCAACCCGGTACCGGCAGGTGGTGTGCAAACAATATTGCAATCTTATGTAAATATTACCAATACAAGCCCATCAACAACAAATATTGGTCCCGGCAATACGAATGTAGTATTACAAACATATAATATGGCAGTAACATCATCTCCTGCTACTTTAAGTGGTATGACTGTAACTACAGCCGGTACTTATGCCTCTACGGATATAGTAAATTTAAAATGTTGGTATTCAAGTTCTGCTACTTTTAATTCTAGTACAGCAACCTTATTGTCAACAATAACTACATCATTAGGTGCGGGTACACAAGCTTTCACTTCATTTACACCTCAATTGTTGCCAATAGGCACAGGATATATTTTCATTACCTGTGATGCAGCTGCATCACCAAGTATCGGACATACGATAAACATTGCAAGTACATCATTTAGTAATATATCATTAGGAGCAGCATCATTAAGCGGCACAAATCCGGTAGCAGCAGGAAGTACGCAAACATTTGCCAACCCTGCAATTACGATTACGAATACAAGCCCGGCTGCTGCAAACGTAGGAAGAGGGGCAATCAATGTTATTCTTCAAACCTACAACCTTGCTGTAAGTATTGACGCCGCAGCTATTAGCGGATTAACAGTTACTACTGCCGGAACATACGCTGCTTCAGATTTAAGCAATCTAAAATGCTGGTATTCAACATCACCTACATTTAGCTCTACAACCGCAACACTGTTATCAACTATAACATCATCTTTAGGTTCACACAGTCAAGTGTTTCCAAGTTTCGCAACGCAAACATTACCAATCGGAACCGGATATATTTTTATAACTACAGATTTTTCATTGACAGCAACAGTTGGAAATACGATTAATATAGATGTAAATGCTTTTTCTAATTTTGGCTTAGGTACTGCAACACTTAGTGGTACAAATCCGGTTGCGGCAGGTAACAGCATTACAATAGTAACAGCAACCGACCCGGCAGCCTATTCATTGTCAGGAGGAACTTATACATTTAACAATTGGCCTTCAACAAGTGCAGCGGGTACTTATCCGGCAAATATGTTATTCCATTTCATGAATGCCACAGACCCAACATTAACGGCTACAGCTACCTGCGATTATTCCATTTTATATAGTTATACCGGTCTTACGCGTATTTCCGGGCAAGGTTCAAATGGATTTTCATTTGCCAATACCGGAACAGGTAATGTTGGTGGTTTAGCCACAGCATGTGGAGAGGCTGTTTTAGCAGTTAATACAATTGGTAGAAACAATATTCAGGTATCATGGACGGCAGGAACAATAACTGCAGGAGCTAATGGATATAAAATAAGACCACAATACAGAATAGGTAACTCAGGAGCTTATACCGACCTACCCTATTCTTTGATAACTGACATAGAATATACTGCGGGTACGGGAGGAACTTCAACTAATTTTGGTCCAATTACTTTACCATCTACCTGCGAGAATGTAACTTATGTAGAAATACGTTGGGCCTATTATTATTCAAGTGGCAGCGGTGGAGACCCTGAATTGAATGTTACCAATATTAATGTATCAAGTTCGGTTGCGCCTACCTCTAATATTACTTTAACCAATACAAGTCCTTCAGCAAGTAATGTTGCACCGGGTACTACCAATGTAGTATTGCAACGTTATAATTGTGCAGTAACAGCTGCTGCCGCAACTTTATTTGGTTTAACAATAAACACAGCGGGCACTTATGCAAGTACAGATATAAGTAATTTAAAATGTTGGTATTCTGCATCATCCACTTTCAGCACAAGTACAGCCGTATTATTATCTACTAAAACAGCATCTTTAGGAGCAGGAACACAAGTTTTCCCTTCTTTCAGCAGTCAATCTCTTAGCATAGGTACAGAGTACATATATATTACTGCGGATATTGCAAGTGGTGCAACCTCAGGAAATACTATTAATGTCGGTACAACCTCCTTTTCAAATTTCAGTTTAGGTACAGCCATTTTAAGCGGTACCAATCCGGTAGCAGCAGGTAACTCACAAACAATACAATCCCCTTCAATAGCAATAAGTACTACTACACCGGCAGCCGGGCAGATACCGGAAGGTTATACAAGTGCCGTATTACAAGGATTTAGTTTTAATGTTTCTACTGCAGCAGCCCCACTTACAGGTCTTACAGTTACTACAGCAGGTACTTATTCTTCGTCCGACTTAGTTAATTTGAAGTGTTGGTATTCAACATCTTCAACTTTTAATGCAGCTACTGCTACCTTACTGTCAACCAAAACTACATCATTAGGTACGGGTACTCAGGCATTCCCTACATTTACAACACAACTATTGCCGGTAGGTACAAGTTATATCTTTATTACTGCCGATGTAGCAACTGCTGCAACCGTTGGCAATACTATAAATGTAGCTACAGATGCATTCTCTAATTTTGGTTTTGTAGGTGCTACCTTAAGTGGTACTAACCCTACCGCAGCAGGAAACACACAAACTTTTATTGCCTATACCAATCCAACCCCATATCTATTGTCTTCAGGAACCTATACATTTAATAACTGGCCTTCTACAAGTGCAACTGAAACTTACCCTGCAAACATGATATTCCATTATGTAAATTCAGTTGACCCAACACTAACATCGTCTGCATCAATTGATTATGTAGGTGCTTACTCATTAACCGGCAATGCTCAAATTTATGGACAAGGTACAACCGGTTTTGTGTTTTATAATAAAGGAGGTGCAAATTTGGGCGAAGCTGTACTGGGCATTAATACTACAGGTATGATAAACGTGCAGGTAAGCTGGATGGCAGGTACTTATTTAACAGGCGTAAGAACTTATGCTATAAGAGGTCAATATAGAATTGGCACTTCCGGTTCGTTTACTGATTTACCCAATACAGCAATCGGTCAGATAGAAGATACTTCATCAACTACAGCAGGAACTTATACTAATTTCGGACCTATATCTTTACCTTCAAGTTGTTATAATCAATCGAATGTACAAATTCGTTGGATATGCTATTATGCTGGTACTGTAAGCGGAACAAGACCTCAAATGAATGTTACCAATATTTCGGTTACGGGAAATGCACCTTCTGCAACAATAACAGGTACAGCAACAATCTGCACAGGTACAAGTACATTAATTTCAGTAAGTGGTGGTACTCCGGGTGCAACCATCACTTTAAGTGATGGCAGTACCTTTGCTTTAGATGGCTCTGGAAATGGTAGCGGAAGTGTACACCCAACAACTACCACAACCTATACAGCAACCGTAACATCAAGCGGAGTTGTAGCAACTGCATCGGGCTCTGTAGTTATTACTGTTAATCCATTACCATCTACAGGCACAATAACAGGTGCTTCAAGTGTTTGCGTTGGCAGTACCGTTACTTTAAGCGATGTTGTTTCGAGTGGTACTTGGAGCAGTAGTAATACTTCTTTTGCAACCGTGGGCAGTACCACAGGTATTGTTTCCGGAATAGCAAACGGTACTGTTACCATAAACTATACTCTTACTAATAGCTGCGGTAGTGCATCTGCTACTTTTGCACTTACAGTTAATCCTACACCTACCGTATTTACAGTTACCGGTGGTGGCGGTATTTGCGGAAGCACCGGTGTTCATATTGGTTTATCAGGTTCACAAAGTAGTGTTAGTTATCAATTATATTTAGGTGGTAGTAGTTTTGGCAGTTCTTTGTCAGGCACAACATCTGCATTAGATTTTGGACTAACAACAACAACCGGTACTTATACGGTTTCAGCAACAGGTATTGGTTCTTGCACTTCAAGTATGTCGGGTAGTGCATCTGTAATTAATGGTTCTGTAGATGTTTCTGTTAGTGCTTTTCCTTCTATATGTGTTGGTGCTACCACTGCTGTTTTACCCTATTCCTATACTACCGGTTCGGCAACTAATTACAGTATAACTTGGAACTCTGCTGCTCACTTGGCAGGCTTTACCGATGTTTCAAACGCAATGTTGCCTACAAGTAATATTTTGATTGCAATACCAACAGGTGCATCCGCTTCAACCTATACGGGTAGCCTTACTGTTTCAAACAGTAGCTGTACCAGTTCATCTCATGCTATTATAGTGTATGATGTTATTTACCCCACAGCAAGCGTTTCATCGGCAACAGCATGTATAGGCACAGGTGTTAATATAACATTTACAGGTACTCCTTATGCAAATGTTGCCTATCATAATGAAGGTTCTACTGTTACACATGCTTTAAATTCTTCGGGTACTTATGCAACTGTAGTAGGCCCCTATTCTTCAAATGACACCTTAATTTTGTTAACCGCAGACAATACTACTTGTACAAGTACTATAAATGAACAACTTGTAATTAGCCCCGTTGCTCAGGTATGGACAGGTAGCAGCGATTCCAGCTGGAATAATATCGCTAACTGGACTTGCGGTATCTTACCCGATGCTACTCAGAATGTAAGTATTCCGGTAGTAAGCACCCACTCGCCTGTTATTTATACCGGTACTACTGCTACTACCGACAGCTTAACCATAGCAAGCGGTGCTTTGCTTAGTGTGTATGGCACAGGTGCATTAAGCATTGTGGGTAACTTAATTAACTCGGGCACAGTTACGGGAGATGGTAATGTTATTTTAGCAGGTACACATGCACAACTGATTCGTGGTAATGGCAAAATGAGTAATCTGCAACTTAACAATAATACCGGTGCAAGCATCAACGACCCGGCACATAATAATGACTCTGTTACCTTAACAGGCGGTTTATTGCTTACGGCAGGTAATTTAAGCACCAATGGCGGTTTGGTATTGTCTATGCACGATACTCTGGCAAATAGCAGTGGTGCAATGATAAAACCAATAACAGGTGGTTCTATTAGCGGCACTGTAACCATTATGCAGTTTTTAGGTGGTAATCACCGCTCTTTCCGCATGTTTGGTCATCCGTTTACCGGTTCTATACCATTAAGCCAACTAACCAATTTTATAGATATTACCGGTGCAGGTGGTGTAAGTAATGGCTTTACAGCCTCTGTTACCAATAACCCGTCTGCATTCAGATATAAAACGCTTGGCGGTAATTCTTCAATTACCACTGGCTCCGGAGACCCGGGCTGGATACCTTTTACCAGCTGTTACGGCACACCCGACAGTAATATGTGGCATCAATTTAAAGGCGTACGCATTCTTGTAAGAGGCAGTAAAGGTGAAGGTTTAACTAGTTCCTATTACACTGTTGACCCTGTAAGTTTCAGAATGACAGGACAGGTAAATACAGGTTCGTTCCACATGCCATTGGTAAAAGGAACATTGATGGTTGCAGGTATTCCTGCTCAGGATTACAACAATTTAAGTAATCCGTACCCTGCTCCTGTGGATATTGCAGCGGTATGTAATAATGCAAGCGGACAATTAAACGGAACGGTTTTCTGGGTATGGAATGGTCTTACAGGTGTTAGCGGACACTGGACATCGGTAGATTTCAGCACGACTCCTAATTATGTAATCCCGGC
>CAIYTT010000090.1 GCA_903929195.1 uncultured Bacteroidota bacterium | reverse complement strand
TAAATTATTATTATTTAATTTTATTTTTATTTACTCCTTTTTTATTTACTTAGCTCCTCAAAAGCTTTATTACAAACGTGTTTCAAGTTAAAAAGTAAATCATCTAATGTGTCGTAATGAGCCGATGAACCTGCTGTTTGCTCTATTAAAAATATTTTGCTCGTTTCTTCCGGTACACCCATATATGATAATTGAGGTTTGAGTGAATGGGCAGCTATTTTTAAAGAAACATAGTCTTTGGCTTCCAGTGCTGCTTGCATGTTAGCTAATAAACGTGGTGCATTATCTAAAAACATACCTATGTATTTCTTAGCTTTTTCATTATTACCCGATGTAAATGTTTTTAAAAATTGTCGGTCTGTTACAAATTCGGGTAAATTTGGTATTGGTCTTGCCGGCTTCTTGTTTGTAGCATTTATTAGTTTTGTTTTATCAATAAGCGCATCCATTTTCAATAACAATTCCTCAGTCTGAAATGGCTTAGAGATATAGGCATCCATACCGGCTTCAAGATAGTGGGCAACGTCTTCTTGTAATACATTGGCTGTCATAGCAATAATTTTAGTACTTCTTATCGGTTCTTTAAAAGTAGTTCGTATTATTTTAGTAGCAGTCATACCATCCATTACAGGCATTTGTATATCCATTAATACTAAATCATAACTATTTTTCTCTAATTGTTCAAGGGCTTCTTTTCCGTTAGCTGCAAAGTCTATGCTTATAAGTGGCAATGCATCTTGCAAGGTATCTTCAGCCACCATTCTATTAAATTCATTGTCTTCTACTAATAGTATTTTTAGATTATTTAAACGCAAAAGTTCTGTTTTATCTAAAATATCACATTCTTTAATTTCTTCTTGCATATTTGCTATATGAAAAGGTATAATACAGGTAAAGGTTGTTCCTTTATGTAACTCGCTTTTTACTGAAATATCGCCACCCATAAGACTTACTAATTGCTTAGAAATGGTAAGCCCCAACCCTGTACCACCAAATTTTCGAGCTACATCGGTGCCGGCTTGCGTAAAACTATCAAAAATTGTTTCTACATATTCCGCTGAAATGCCAATACCAGTATCAATTACATCAAATATTATCCAAATTATATCTGTATCTGTTTTTTGTATGCCCACTCTTACCTCTACATATCCGTTGTTTGTAAACTTAACAGCATTGCCGGTTAAATTAATTAATATCTGGTTAAGCCTATTGGGGTCTCCCGATAATCTTTTAGGAATTTGTGCATCTATATTTACTCTAAATTCAATATGCTTTTCTTCTGCTCTTAGCATCATCATATCGTGCACACTTTTAATTACACCACCCAAAGAAAAATCTGTTTGCTCAATAACAATCTTTCCTGACTCAATTTTAGAAATATCCAAAATATCATTAATTATAACTAATAGATTGTTTGCAGATTGTTGTATTGCATTCAGATATTTTAATTGTTCGGGTTTGTATTCTTTTGCAAGTAATAGGCGTATCATGCCTACTATTGCATTCATTGGTGTTCTAATTTCATGGCTCATATTAGCCAAAAACTGATGTTTTAAAAAAGCAGTACGTTCTGCTACTTCCTTTTCTTTTTGTGCCAGTTCAATTTGTTGCCTTACCTGCAGATTTCTTAATTCATTAATAGTTGTTTGCTTAAAAATCTCCTCTTTTAACTTCTGAAACGTTTTAAGGTGGTGAAAAGCTTTGGGAATATCCCCCATTTTGTCATATACGGCAGATAGCATTTCGTGAATACTCATTAAATCTTGTCTTCGCAAATATTCCTCAGCAAGCGTATAGGCATTATTTAAATTTATTAATGCTTGCCTGTAATTATCATCGTCCATAAATAAACGGCCTAAATAAAACTGGCAGATAATTTGTACTTCGGCATTGCCTAAATGTTCTGATTTTGATAATGCATTTGTAAGGTACTTCCTTGCACTTTCAAAATTATGCATTTTATAATATACCTTGCCCAAACCACTTTCTGCCATCACATACGGTATTGTGTCTATATCCGACCTATTTAAATTTTCCTCAAAATAATGAAGTGCATCTACAAACTCCTCTTTCTTAAAATATATATTACCCAAGGTATTATATATTGTAATCAAACTGCCTAAATTATGTACTCGTTCAAAAATGGGTAAGCATTTTAACGCATATTCTAATGCACTGTCAAAATCATTTAAATCGTATAATAAATTAGATATACTCGTGAGAATAATGGATTGCGAATATTCATCGCCTAATTCTTCGTGTATATACAATGCTTTTTCGTAATTAGAAAGTACATTAGCTAAATCGCCTAAATCGCGATAAATATTACCAATATTATGCAATGCCCGGGCTTCTAATGCTCTGTCCTTTGTTTTTTCGGCAATAGCAAGCGATTCCTTTAAAACGATTAACCCATTATGATACTCCCCCTTTAACCAATGGCAAGAACCTTTTAAATTCAGTCCTCTACCAATTCCATTTATATATGATATTGATTTTGCACGCAACAGAATATCCTCTGCCATACTCATTGCTTCATCTATATCTGCATTTCGTATTTCAACAGCAATATCTATTAACAAGTTTATCTTACTTTTTTCGTCTGTTTGCAAGAGTAGCTTATCCTGAAGTTCTTTAAAAAGTTGTGTATCCATAGTATTATTTTCCTATTTTACACAAAAGTAAGTATGCAGTACTTATAAAGTAGAATTGTAACAAACAGAGGCAAAAAATAATTCATAATTCTTTTTTCTTGAAACATTTTACATATTATAATTATAGTTACCTTTATTACAATTTAATTATACCAATTACTAACTGTAAACAAAAATAAAATACATTACAAAATGGAACAAAATATTGAAATAAAAGCAGTGCGAATTAATGAACATTACGAAATCATTTCTAAAATGATGCACGAATTGCACTTAAATGAACATAGTCTATTCAACAAAACCGCATCTTGGCAAGATATTGATACCAGCTACATGCGCCATATCATTAAAATGCAAGAAGAAAATGAAGGCTTGTTTTTAATAGCATATAATGAAGGAAATGCTGTGGGTTTCATTTTCGGGTATCTTGAAGAACAAGATGACAGCCGAATTGAAATATACGAAGGAAAAGAATTATATGTATCGGATGGTTATGTTGCAAAAGAATATAGAAGAAAAGGGATTTACACAAAACTGAATGCAACTTTAGAACATCATTATAAAAGAATGGGTATAAAGAGAATGATACGGTTCACACTTATTAATAATACGGGTATGCGCCAGTTTCTTGAAGGTAATGGTTATAATATTACAAGATTAATGTTTGAGAAATGGTTATAAAAAAGGAAGCATGTTATTGCTTTAAAATAACATGCTTCCTTTTTAAATGATTACCATAAACTAAGCCCCTGATAATGGGAAATGGGAATCTAAGCCATCAAAAAAGCCTGTTTTGTGTTTTTCGGTATTTTCACCAGTTTCATCTGTAGTATTCTCATTACTTTCATGATGACTACCCGGTGCTACGAACGAATCTATGGCATCAAATATTTTTACAACAACTTCATTCTGTGGTTCAAATGTTTTGCCTAAAGTATCTTTTATTTTAGTAATACCTTCATCTATCGTGTGTAATATTCCGTGTCCTTCTTCCGGATTAGCAATTTCTTCTTCGCTAAATGTTGGGTGTGCAAAAGAAACCATAGCATCAAAAATTTTGTCGCCTGTTTCATGTATCGGCTCTGTTATTTTCTCTTCTATCCAATGGCGTAAGCCATGTGTTTCATTTTCACTACCACTCGATTGTGCATCTGTATTAGCCACGTCAGCTTTTTCATCATTTTGTGGTAGCATACCTTTTAGGTTTTCATTCCTATCAGACAAATTAATGTTATCCATAACTTAGATTTTTTTGTAAAAATAAGTGATTTTTATAAAAAAGAGTCATCTAAATGTTTATTTATGATTAATTAACATACACTAGAGAAAAACGATTGCTATATGCCAATTTAAAGTATTTAACCTGCTAAAAGTGCTTGTTTATATTTATTTTCTTAAAAATATAAGTGAGTAAATAAGCAATATTGATAGTATGCTGCTTTTTAAACAAAAAATTAAGTTTAATAACTTTTCAAAAAATAAATATAATAATACAATACATAAAGTTTCTTGTTTGTTTTTCTCTAAAAATTGAATAGAAATCAAAAATACAATACATTAAACTATATAGATATGGATTATTGTTCCTGACTAAAATAAAAGATAGAAATTACTCTCATTAATATTTAAATATAAATTAATGCAAACTAAATTTACCTTCCTTTTATATGGCTACTTATTCTCTTCATTTTCTTTAGATTCTGTTACCTTTGTACCAAAATAAAATTTTTATAATGAACAAAGGACCGATTTCGCAATTTATTACGCACCATTATCGTCATTTTAATGCTGCTGCTCTGGTTGATGCCGCCAAAGGCTATGAAACACACTTACTTGAAGGTGGCAAAATGTTGGTTTCTCTTGCAGGTGCTATGAGTACTGCCGAACTGGGTATCTCTTTTGCCGAAATGATACGTGCCGGCAAAGTAGATATTATTAGTTGCACAGGTGCCAATTTAGAAGAAGATATAATGAACTTAGTTGCACATACACATTATAAACGTGTGCCGCACTATAGAGACCTAAGCCCCCAAGACGAATGGGAATTATTAGAACAAGGTTATAATAGGGTTACAGACACTTGCATACCTGAGGAAGAAGCATTTAGAAGAATTCAAAAACATATATATAAATTATGGAAAGATGCACAAGATAAAGGTGAAAGATATTTTCCGCATGAGTATATGTATAAGTTATTGCTTAGCGAAGTAATGAAAGCCGACTATGAAATAGACCCCAAACATAGCTGGATGATTGCTGCCGCAGAAAGAAACCTACCTATCATTGTTCCGGGTTGGGAGGATAGTACTATGGGTAATATTTTTGCTTCTTATTGTATTAAAGGCGAGTTAGTGCCATCTACCATGAAAAGCGGTATAGAATATATGGTATGGCTAAGCAATTGGTACAGAAATAATTCTGCCGGCAAGGGCATTGGCTTCTTTCAAATTGGTGGGGGTATTGCAGGCGATTTTCCAATATGTGTTGTGCCAATGATGTACCAAGACTTAGAATGGCATGACGTTCCTTTCTGGAGTTATTTTTGCCAAATAAGCGACAGTACAACATCTTATGGTTCTTATAGTGGTGCCGTACCCAACGAAAAAATTACATGGGGTAAATTAGACATTCATACCCCTAAATTTATTGTTGAAAGTGATGCTACAATTGTTGCACCCCTCATTTTTGCTTATTTATTAGGTTGGTAATATTTTTATGGAGCCAAACAATTAAAGAAATTCAAAAAATTATCAATAGTGTATTACAATTTGTAACAATTTTAAACTCCCTAACATGAATACCGTAGGGATAGTACTATTATAGTGTAATATATTAAAAAATACCACAAACCCTGAAAGGGTGATGTTATTTGTCCATGCATTGTAAAATAATATCACCCTTTCAGGGTTTGTGTTGTTCATATTTATATTTTATGTTCTACAATAATATCATCCCAACGGGATATTGAAAAAGAAAACATGCTTTTTATTTAACACGCCAGAATAATATATTATAACACAAACTACGGAATTTCTTTTTATTATTATATCATGCTATTTTTCAGTCGATTAGAAAGTACAAATCGTTATGAAGAACAAATAATTAGATATACATTTGCCATACAAATACAGATAGGTAATGCTATTTAACTCTTTCCAGTTTTTATTATTTTTCCCTATTGTTACATTAATCTATTTTTTACTTCCTTTTAAGTTTAGATGGTTTCATTTATTGGTAGCAAGTTGTCTATTTTATATGGCATTTGTGCCTATTTATATACTTATACTATTATTAACCATTGTAATAGATTATATAGCAGGCATAATGATTGAAAAAGCCCATGGCAAGGGTCGTAAAGGTTTTTTAATTTTAAGTATTGTTGCTAATTTAGGCATACTGTGTTTTTTCAAATATTATAATTTTTTAGCTGAAAATCTAAATATCGTTTTACATAATTTCAATACGCTACCAAATATACCGTTATTAAAAATAATATTACCTATTGGCTTGTCTTTTCATACGTTTCAAGCCATGAGTTACACAATTGAAGTGTACAGAGGTAACCAAAAAGCAGAAAAACATTTTGGTATCTATGCCTTATATGTCATGTTTTATCCTCAATTGGTTGCAGGACCAATAGAAAGACCCCAAAATATACTTCATCAATTTCATGAAAAACACACTTTTGATTTTGATAACTGCAAAAACGGTTTAAAATTAATGCTGTGGGGCTTTTTTAAAAAAATAGTAATAGCCGACAGATTAGCAATAATTGTAAATAATGTATATGACCACCCTGCTAATCATAGCGGTATAGCCCTTGCTATCGGGTGTTTTTTCTTTGCTTTCCAAATATATTGTGATTTCTCGGGCTATTCGGATATTGCTATTGGTGCCGCACAGGTTATGGGTTACAAATTAATGCTTAACTTCAATAAACCCTTCACAAGTAAAAGTGTTACTGAGTTTTGGCGGCGATGGCATATTTCATTATCTACCTGGTTTTTTGATTATTTATTTAACCCACTTGTAACTAATTTACGTAACTGGGGCGGGGCAAATGCTATTGTTTTCGGGCTGTTACTTACCTTTTTTTTAAGTGGATTTTGGCACGGTGCCGGTTGGAAATTTATGATATACGGATTAATAAATGGTATTGCACTTGTATATGAATATGTAACCAAAAAACGCAGAAAAAAGATATTTTCAAAATTGCCTTTATATTTAAATAATAGACTATCTCAAATACTTACTTTTGGTTTCCTTACATTTACATGGGTATTTTTTAGAGCCAATAACATACACGATGCACTATACATTGTTACACATGCAGCTACCGGCTGGAACAAATTAGTATCTGCTGCCGGTATAAAATCGTTAGTAACAGAATTAGGAGCTAACGATTTAGTATATGGCATATTTAATTTGTGTATAGGTATTCTTTCTATCTTATTTTTAGAATTTTTACAAAATATAGGCAAAGAACAGAACAACCCGATAGCTTTTTTATATATCAAAAACAATTTTTATAAATGGAGCCTTTATAGTTTCCTTTTTATAGCAATAATAACAATAGGAGTATTTGAAAATCAAGAATTTATATACTTCAAATTTTAATTTAAATGAAAAAATACAAAAAAATAATTATATTTATACTTTTTAATGTCGTAATGATTATAGCTATTCAATACACATTAGATACTATTTATGTGCGAAAAGCAAATCAAAAATTTACGAAAATTTTTAAACACCAAATTGATAAAAAAATGATGATATTTGGTAGCTCTATTGCATATCATTTATTTTCGCCTGATATCATAGCTGCAAAAACCAATATGCCTACCTATAATATGGGTTGGGATGGCGTTTTTTTTGTGCAATACAATGCTTTACTTAAAGAATATATAAGCTATGCAAAAGAATGTAAGTATATGGTAATAGCTTGCGATTTTGAAAATTTGGGCAAGAACAAACTCATTTCGCGTCCCGATTTATTTTATGCTTATTTAAATAATACATTTGTTTATAAATCGTTACAAGAAATAGAACCCAATAAGGTTAATTTAGCAAAATACTTACCCGGTTATAAAATGACCTTACTCAACAAAACTTTTTACAGAACCGTATTTCTACCGGTTGCACCCATAATTAAAGATGATGGTTTTGACCCTGTAGCTACCGATTCGTTTCAGGTAACGGTAAATGAACCCTTTAATGCACGTTTTGAAGACCCAATTTATAAGGAGTTTAGTGCAACAATTAAAGAAATTACAGAAAAAGGCATTAAGGTAATTATAGTTATGACCCCTGTATATAAAGATGGTTATCAATTGATTTTAAACGCTGACGAAATAAAGAATAAATACAAGTCTCTAACAAATAAAGATGTCTTTTTTATAGATTATACCACAGATACCATTTGTATGAATAAAAATTTATTCTATAATTATGCTCATTTAAACAGTAAAGGGGCTACGGTATTCTCGACTATGTTTGCTGATAGTTTAGTAAAATTAATCAATGCAAAATGAAATACCTATACCATTTTAAATAAACACTTATTTATGAAAAAAACGATATTCCTCTTTTTGTTATTTCTTTGTAACTACTCTTATGCACAAATAAATTTGGTGCATAATCCTAGCTTTGAAGATTATTATACTTGCCCTCATACACTATCCTTGACAGCAGACGCTAAATATTGGTCTGCGATTGTTGATACATCTTATACTGCCGATACTGCTTTAGTTTATCATGGAACTATGGGTACAATTACACATTTGGATGGTAATTGTTTACCCTATTATTGCAATGCTTGCGATAATGATAGTCTGGATCCTTCTCATTTTGTAACTGTTCCTTCAGGTTCTTATTACTATCATTATCCTCGTTCAGGTAATGGCATGATGATGGCAATTATGTTTGAACAACTTTCGGGAGTAGAAGGTCGTATGTACCTTCAAGGGCGTTTATTTCACCACTTAACAGCCGGACAAACCTATTGTGTTTCTTTTTATGTTGTCAATACCCATTATGGTGCCGATGGTTGCAACCATATTGGTGCTTATTTTGATGATGGCACAATTGATACCACACACGAATGTGGACATCCTCGCCCTGAGTATATCCCACAAGTGGTGAGCGACAGCATTATTGCTGATACTACTAACTGGACAAAAATAGAGGGTAGTTTTACAGCCACCGGTACTGAACAATTCCTGACCATTGGTAATTTTTCTGACAATGCACATACCTCAATTCTCGCATTTAATTCCGCAGGTGCTGCATTACATGCCTATTACCTTGTAGATGATGTAAGCGTAATAGCCACAGATGCAACAGCTAATGCCGGAGTGGACAGAGCAACAACTACCGATGCCACAGACAGTGTGCAGATTGGTGATACCACCGGTTACCTGCCCTGCTACTGGTATGCCAATGGGGTACTTATAGACAGCAATACTGCGGGCTTTAAAGTACACCCTTCTGTTACTACTCATTACGTGATGGAACTGGATGTATGTGGGCATATTACGTACGATACGGCTACTGTTTATGTATGGACAACGGGTATGAACAACTATGGAATATTGGCAGCAATAAATATTTACCCCAACCCTGCAAAGGATAATTTTACTATTGAGGGGGCTTTGGGTTGTGAAGTACGGATTTATAATGTTGTAGGGCAGATTGTTACAGTGAGTCCATGTTGTAATGGTGAGCGTACTTGTCGTGGTTCGGCAAGGCTCACCATGACAAGTACGCTCACCACGACAAATAGGCACACCATTACAACCAATAAAGAAATGATAGATATTAGTGGTTTAAGTAAGGGTGTTTATATTATTGAAATTTTAGAGCCGGAAACAGCATGAGAGTAAGTAGAAGGGTAGTTAAGGAATAGTGTCTGAACCATGATTTACACGATTTTCTTGATTAACTTGATTAACTTGATGCTCATGGTGTTCGTTATAATATATAGCACAAAATTCAATGTCATGGTGAGTAACCATTTATTACATACAATTACTTTGAAAATGACAGAAATTAGTATCTATACATAGCACAAAATTTAATGTCATTGTGAGCCTTGCCGAACCATGACCCCGCTTAATAGAGCTACTATTTAAACTTATCTTGCACATATAAATTATTATCAACAAACAGATTAATACACTTGTCAATGGTGAGCCCTGTCATCCTGAGCTTGTTGAAGGACGAACTATGACCAAGCTAATAGAGTTATTAAATTGAATATATAAATTACTGAAAATAATCAGTTTATTGAAATTATAAATGGCACATTTGCCGAGCCACGACAAGTAGGACTAATGATAGACCAAGTAATGATTCATCCTTCTACAAACACACAATAACAACAAATAAATAAATTATATATATTTATGGGTTAAGAATAGGCATCCTACATATAGAATTTACAAATCTAATTGGAATTACCGGAAAGGGAGATATTTAAAATAACATAAAATTATTATATCTCACATAGGTAGTATTGAATTCTATCTACTATTTCGCTTATGCTTTTCAGATTGTAAAGTTCCTCATCATTAAATTTTATTTTAAATTGCTCTTCTATAGTAGCCATTAAAATAATGTGGTTCAACGAATTCCATTCGCTACTATCTTCAGCATTGGTATTATAAGAAATTTCAGATTCTAAAATACCAAATGCATTATAAAATAATATGTTTATTTGCTCAATAATCTGCTTTTTTTCCATAGTTGGTAACATTATTATTGTTGCATAGTTGCATTAACACAATGTGCTATATAATGATTTAAAATTTGCTCATCGCATTTTATTGGCAATGCTGTATCTTGTGATAGTATTACTTTAAGTAATTTTTTAGTATTTAAATCTATATCTAACCATTCATCTGCTGCTTCTACATAAGCTCCCGGCTCAGCTTCGTTTTCGTGATAAATTTTTATTAATAAAATATTATTATTTATTCCATCTACTCTGCATGAATTATTTTTTAAGTTGGGGTCAATATCAGCAGACATAAGTAATAGATGAAGACAGCTATCGCAACTAATTGAATTTAAGTCATTTATCTTCTTTGCTGCAATAGCACTATCTACTATTTTCTTATTTGTTTTATTATAATTAATAGTAGCATTTTCAATACTGTCTATTAAAATAGCCTTTTCTTTAGGGTTAACATTATTAGAACAACTAAAGTTGTAACTAAGTATCAGCCCTAAAAATAAGATAATAGACAATTTTTTTATTTGCATACTATATAATTATAATCAGTGATTTTTTTTGTAACCTGCAAGAGCTCTTTGTAAATGTGCCACAAATTTTTGAGCATCCGGATTATAAGAATAGCCTTCTTCAACTAATTTATTTCCGTTTTCATCTACAAAAAAGTAAATAGGTTGCTGATTCGAATTATACTTACTCGCCTGTAAATCAGCATTTTTATTTCCTAATGTTACTACCTGTTGATTTAAGTCTTTAGAAAAATATTGCTGTTCTTTTGGCAATATAATTCTGTTCATATCACAATACAAGGAAACAATAATAAATTCATCTTTCATCAGTTTAGCTACTTCCGGATTAGACCATATATGCGATTCCATTTTACGGCAGTTGGCACAATTAATACCTGTGAAATCAAGCATTATTGGTTTTTTTTGTTTTTTTGCTGCTGCAATAGCCTCATCGTAATCGTAATACGTAATTAAACCAAAATCTTTTACAACTTGTGGTTCATAAATTTCAAATTCTGATACATATTTTACCGGTCTATCCCCTCCTATAGCTGCACTTGGCTGCACATTTTTACTTCCGCCTCCACCAAAAGCATCAAATGTACCCATAGGTGGTACAAATGCACTAACACCGTTTAAAGGTGCGCCCCATAAACCCGGAATTAAATATACAGCAAAACCAAAAAATGTGATTGCCAAAAACAACTTAAAAATGCCCACATATTCTTGTCCATAAATATTTTTAGGTGTTGCATCGTCATGCGATAGCTTATACCACCCCATAAGGTAAACACCAAGCATTATTGCAAGAACTATCCATATTGCAAGAAAAATTTCACGGTCTAATAATCTCCATCCTTGTGCCAAATCTGCATTAGACAAATATTTAAGTGCAAACATTAACTCAATAAAACCCAAAACTACTTTTACCTGATTGAGCCACCCACCCGATTGGGCTAACTTATTTACCAAGCCCGGAAAAATGGCAAACAAAGCAAATGGTAACGCCAAACCGGTTGAAAAACCAAGCATACCAATAGCCGGCCCGGCAATACCCCCTTTACCTGCTTCTACAAGTAAACCACCAACAATAGGCCCGGTACAAGAAAAGGAAACAATAACCAAAGTGAGTGCCATAAAGAAAATACCACCGAAACTACTTACGCCTGCTTTAGAATCGGTTGCATTGGTCCAAGAGCTAGGCAAGGAAATTTCGAAAGCCCCTAAAAAGGAAATCCCGAATATGACAAATAGACCAAAGAAAAATAAATTAACCCTCCAATCGGTAGCTAAGGTATTTAATTGTGCCGAACCCCAAATAGCAGAAATAACTACTCCCAACACAGTAAAAATAATAATTATAGAAGAGGAATAGTATAGTGCATTTTTAATACCCTCAGCTCTCGTTTTGCTCCTTTTAGTAAAGAAACTAACAGTAATAGGTATCATTGAGAAAATACAAGGTGTAAATACAGCAACTATTCCTAAGCCGAAACTAATAATAAACAGCATTAGTAAAGATTTTTCAGGTGCGTCTTTTTGTGTATCCTTATTTTTATTTTGTTTCTCAGCAGTATTTAAAGCTGTCTTTTTATTTAAAGAATCCGTGCCACCGGTTGCTAATTTTTGAGTGCTATCCTTTTTATTTACACTATCTATATTGGTTGTATTAGCAATAACAATATTGGTATCTATTTTACCACCTGCATCGGTTATTTCAATTGCAAAAGGTTTTGTTTTGGATGGTAGGCACATACTGTTATCGCATACCTGAAAGGTAAAATTTCCTTTTATTCTTGTATTATTTGTAACAGTAACCATTTGATAAAAATCAACTTGGTTTTCAAAACGGGTTACATTACCATCTACCCCATCCATAGGCCCTGTAATAGGTTTGCCATGTTCTGTAACGCTATCTTTTAGTTTAAAGTTAGGGTTTGCATCAAATACAAAAGAAGGAGTTATTTGCATACCGTCCCCACCGGGATGTAAAGACCAAATATGCCAATCTTTTTTTAAAGTAACATGAAAAATCAGTTTATATTCATGGTCTTTTATTTTTTTTGCCTGATAGGTAAAAGTAGTGGGGTCTGCAATTATCTGACCCATTAAATCGATAGCTGCAAAAATAAAAAGGAATGCAAAAATGCTAATTTGAAAAAATTTTTTCATTTAATTCAATTTATATATAGTGTTTACTCCAAAAATATAATTATCAAATTTAAAACTTACAAAGTTAATAGACTACTAAATTGTGTATTTTATAGGGTTTAAAAGTAACAAATCGCATATCAAATAAAAATTTATATTTTTGAAATTAAAAATTTGGGTGTAATTATTCAGCTAAAACTAAAAAGAAATATTTCTTTTTCAAAATCCTGAAAGGATGATATTATTTTACAATGTTTGGGTAAATAATATCACCCTTTCAGGGTTTCTAGCATTTTGTGTAGTATTTTCTATAATAATATCATCCCCTCGGGATTCATATTATGAAGCCTGAATAGTTACAATTTAATCACATAAAAACACCAATTAATTTCTATGTGTTAATGCCATTAATATACCTCTACCATCAATATTATGTAAGTCATTAGAACAGGCTCTTTCCGGGTGCGGCATCATACCAAATACATTACGAGTGGCATTACAGATACCTGCAATGTTATTTAATGCACCATTCGGATTAGAATCTAAATGTACTTCACCGGACTCATCGCAATAATTAAAAATAATTTGGTTATTTTCAGTTAGCTCCTTTATTGTTTCTGTATTAGCATAAAACCTACCTTCATTATGTGCTACAGGAATTTTCAATACCTTATTACCAATATGATTACTTATAATATTTTCTTTTGAATTACTTTTTATAAATACATTTTTACAAATAAATCGTTGATGGTCGTTTTGCAAAAGAACACCCGGCAACAAACCGGATTCGCAAAGTATTTGAAACCCATTGCAAACACCTAATACTTTTCCTCCTTTACCGGCAAAATTGATTACCTGTTCCATCATTGGGCTAAATCTTGCCAATGCACCACATCTTAGATAATCGCCATAAGAAAAGCCACCCGGCAATACAATACAGTCATCAGTCGTAAACATAGAAAGGTCGTTGTCTTTATGCCAAAGCATAACAACTTCTTGTTTTAAATCATCGCTTAATGCATTTACCATATCTCGGTCGCAATTAGAACCGGGGAAAACTATTACTCCAAATTTCATACAAAACAAATTATTATTTCAAAATATAAATTACACTAACTACACTATTTATTTACCCAAATATTAAAGACCAACAATAAAAGGGACAAATAAAATATAAAGTTACTCAAACGTTTATTCTTTTCAAGCAATAAAACATGCGAAATTATAAAACTCATTGGTGGTACAGTAATTAACCAAGCACTTTTAATTGTAAAGTCTGTTACAAAACCTACAATAAGCGATAGAATAAAATAAAAAATAATTGCTGTCCAATCTCTACGAATATAAATACTACTCATAGCAATATTAATTTGCATTGCATACATACCCGAAATTAATAAAAGCGTTATGCCCGAAAACGAAATTATTTGGTACAGATTCGGCTTGTTTTCCATAGACAACGAAAAATCTAGATGACGCAGAGTTGTAAAAAAAGCAAGATTATCTGCTAAAAATAAAATACACGCTATAAAATATACAGGTGTTAAATAACCCATTAATGCCACCGACCATTCGCCTGCATTAAAAGACCTAAATAAAACCATGCCTACTACTAACAATAGAAAAAATGCTAACATTGTAAACTGAAAAAATACAGCAAGTGACAGTAACATACTTGCATTAAAAATAAGCTTACGTGGTTGATTGGTTTGCGAAAAACCAAACATAATGTCTAATGAACCTAATAATAGAAAATTGATAATAAGGGTTTCATTAAATGGTAAAAAATGAGGTGCATAAGTGGACAGCAATACAAATACAAAAGCAGGTACAAAAGTAAAACGATGAAAAAGTTTATGCCTTACTGTAATATTATTTAAATATAATGCTTGTATGAATATTAATATTACTGAAAAAAGACAATATACAAATGCATTTTGTTTAAATATAAATGATAGTGTTGTAAGCACAAAATTATACATTAAGTGTTTAGGTATTGGCAAAGGTAATATAGGATGTATTAATATCTGAATTTTTACAACTAATGCAAAAATGAACAGAATAAGTACAGTAAAAGGGTTATTATTTTTTAATAACTGGAGCACAATATATTATTTAAAATACAACTTTAGCGAAACATATTTGTTTTTTATTTAAGCAAGGAATCACTAAAACGCGAGACCCTATTTGTCTGGCAGCTTTTGGAATCCAGTCCGGATTATCATTGCCTTCAATATTAAACGGACGAATATCTGTTTTGCCATCAGCATCTAATGTAGCTAATTGAATTCTGGAATGGTTTCTATTATAATCATTATATAAAAAAGCCAAAGAGCCACCGGCATTTAATAATGCATAAGAAGAAAAAACACCTCCATCTTCTTGCGAATATTGTTCTTTAGGAATAAAGGAATTCCATTCCTTTTCTCCATTTTTATTATAAGACAATGCCATAATGTCATTATAATGGTATTCGCGTACCATTGTTGTAGTTGGTGGGCTATAAAATGAATAATAACCAAGACTAGGCGTATAGTTACTTCTTGTATTCACAAAATGTATTTCAGCCACTAAAACAAAACCACCGTCTTTTTTTATTATCAATTGTTTTACTTCATAGTTGTCAAATGCATGATTTATGTGTCTAGCACCGGCATTATTTATTAAAGACTGGTCGAAAGGAATAAATTTTGTATTTGTAAATGTTTTAGAAGCAATATCAAAACAAGAATAAATAACACCATCAAAACTACCATTTTTATGGTCTGAATAAAAACCACCGAAATAAACAGTATTATTTAAGTTGTCTATTTTCATATATCCACTGGCAGCAAACTTTTCATTTAATGGCAAATTATATAAGTCAAATTTTGTAGCACCCATGCTTAGTTTTAAAATAGCATACGTTTCTGCATAATTTTGGCTGCCTACCGGTTTGTAACCTGCCATAAATATTGTGCCGTCATTAGCAATATTCAATTCTCCGCTTTCAATTTTATCATCAACCTTTAACGATGCTTTACTGCGTTTTATTATTGTAAGACTATCATTAAGCCATTTCGTATCTAATACCACCTCTCTATCATTATCATTAGTACTATAAATAGCAAATATTTTTTTGTTTTCAGAAATAACAGATGAAAAGTAAGTTTTAGTAGCACCGAAAATACCTGTTTTCACATGTCCTAACTCAATAGGTTTTCCTTTTAGCAACCCTTGATGGTCTAATAAAGCTGCATATTGTACAACTTTATTACTTTCTAAAGCTTGGTATAATATTATAATCTTATCGGGATAGGCAATAAATCTAATCTGATAAATTTTCTTTGGAAAAAAATCAAGCAATACAGTAGCAATTTTACGCATAGAGTCATTATAAACATCCAGCATATAATCCTCTTCGGTACTTCTGTAATTAAATAGTTTCCCGTCCACCATACCAACTACTGCATAATCACCATTTCTATAATCAAATTTATCATAAGCAGAATAGGTAAGCTCCTGCCCTATGGTTAAGCAAGGCAAAAAGATAAAACCAACTAATGCAATGATAATTTTTAAATGAGACATAATCCTATTTTAGGAGTACTTTTTAAATATAGAATAATAAATAATTTTATAAACAAATATCAATCACAAATGTAGTTCATTATTTTAAAGAAACCTATGTAAAATAGCAGGATTTGGTACAGAACAAACAAGCAACTTACCAAATAGCTTGTAACGATATTTAGCAAACAGTTTATAAAAAAAATCAGTAGTAAACGAAGGCAGATAGATACCAATATATAATAAATGCCACCAACCGCCTAATACTTTGAATGTATAAAATATTGCTGCTGAATTAATAAAATAGTTATTTTCATAAAATAAAATAACACTATCTGTATTCAGCTTTTTATTATTTATAATTTCAATTGTTTGTTTTCCAATATCAGATTGTAATGTTGCAAAGCGGAACAGTTGTTTTTTATCGTGTTTAATAATAAAGTTTACTGTACTGTTGCAAAACTTACAGACACCATCGAAAAACAAAACAGGATTTATATAATTTGGTTCCGACACTTGTTATTATTTAAATAATTGAGCATTTTTAGGTACAGGGTCTTTTACCGTTTTATTAATTCTTGCATTAATAATAGAATCAGCTTTTACTTTTAGTTCTATCTTTATTCTATGTTCTAAATCTCTTTCAGATTCTTTGTCTATTTCTTTTATTCTAATATTTACTATTGAATCTACTTTTTTATATATTTCCTTTTTTGTAAGTATAGGTGTAGCTTTATTACAGGAAACAAAAAACAAACTAAATAATAATATATTTTTTATTTTTTTTGTCATTATTATATAGAAATCTATTTTGAATATACATGGTCAAAAAATATGCCATAATAAGCGAAAGCAATGAGTTTAACAAAACTATAATATATACATTAATTACAATATTAATTTATAATATAATGCATTAATTTAAAAATATAATACATAAACTACATTTTGCTTAAAGCCTTCTTTATTTCCTCATTTGATGGACTATATAACTGGGCTTTCAAATAATAGATTTTAGCTTCTGCCATTTTGCCTGCAGCTACTTTTGTTTGTGCTAATAAAAGTAGGCAGTCAAAATCGAACGGATAATGGTCTAAAACCTTCTTTAAATGTTTTTCTGCATTTGCATATTCTTTTCTGTAATAATACATTAATGCAATTCTGTAGTTTGCTAAGGTGTGAGTAGATTCTATTACAAGTATTTTTTCATACGTTTTAAAAACTGCATCCCAATTTTGTGCTGCCGATGTGGGGTAAACATATCCCAATAATGCCTCTACACTATTAGGACTTTGTATGGTAGCCAATTTATAATATACTTCCGAATTGGTGTAATCTGCTTTTTCATAATAAAGCCAGCCTAAGCGTAGGTTTATTTCATAAGATTTTTCATTATAAATGCCTACAGCTTTTAAAGCAGCTATTGCTTTATCATATTCTTTTGCGGTTTCAAATGTGTAACTGCTTTCGAAAGCCGAAACTTGTCTATCAGAAATTTCTTGAGCACTAAGTAAAATTGTATTCAGTAGAATTACAATTGCAAGGGTTAGTTTTTTCATAAATTATATTTTAAAGTTAAATAAAAAGAATTATATATTACACTATTATTGCCTTGTCCACCACTATCTTTTTCATTTTGAAAAGTAAGCATTGGTGAGAATTTTTTTAATGGTTTAAATTGTAAAGTTAAACCGTATCTATAATTTAGTGCTACAAAAGTATTATAATATTGTCCGTCATTATTATTAGCCCAAGGCAATGTACCTTTTGATGTATAACTAAAATGAAGCCAAACCTTACTTTTAATTTTTAATAAAGTATAAAAATTAATTGCTGTTGCCGAATTACTATTATTATCTAATAAATAAAATACACTTAATTTAGAAAACAATGGACTTCCTTTTATAGGAAAAATATAGGATAATGTACCCCCTATTTGTACTATGTTACCAATTGTTGTGGTATTATAGGAATAGAGTCCTGTTTGAGAATAAGGATATGTTAGGATTTTATATCCATTTATAAACGAATCTGATTTGGCATTTATTGAATACTTTGTATTTATTTGATTTGTATTATAACTTATTTGAATTGCAGGCTCAATACCAATCGTTACAGCACCCATTCTTTTTTCGATGCCAAAAGCAATGTTTAAAGAATGTAGCATTCCCGGAATAGAATTAATATCGTTTTGCCTACCAAACGTTTTTACAGTGGAAAGGCCAATAGCCGGAAATGGTAGTGGCTTAGAAACAGAATCGGAATATGGAATTGAATCTAATGATGAATTATTGTAAAATGTTAAAGCATAATGAAACGAAGGCTTTATATACCAACCATTTTTAATGAACTGTTGTATAGAATTAAAATATTCTATTTGTTTAAAGTCTCCGGTAGGGTTGTATTGTTGGGAGTAGATTAAATCTTGCATTAAATTCGTATTATCTTTCGGCTTACTGATTCTGCATATATCTGTATAAAACATATCTCCTGCAACCTTTTGATTTGCTGACATTCTATCACCAAAATTAAATAGTATGCATGAAGCACCTTTTTTAGTAACATTCTTTATTTCTGTAATAGAAATATATTTATTATTAAATAGTTTTGCTTCAATATCTAATCCACTATATAATAAACTATAATAAATGCCCTGTGCAGCCTCTTTCGTTTCATAAATCTTAAACGCTTTTCCTGAATATTTTTCTGCTCCTGAAAAGATGCTTCTATAAAAATAAGCTTGCTCTAAGCGAAAATCTAAATCGTAATAATTTATTTTATGTTTTGTAGCATTGTTACCAAATTTAATGAGTTTTTGCCATTCATTTTTTTCATAGAGCGAATTAGAAACAGAATCGCAAAATGCAATACTGTTTTTTTGAGGAAATGCAGATACCCCACAAAATACACAAAATAATATGATTATTAATAAACGCAAGTAGCGGTAGTTTTTTTGTTTTTATTCTGAATCTCGATAGTACCTATTCCTGACTTATCTATAGACATTTTACTACCTATATTTTTTAGATTTTTATTAAATACTCTACCATTACAGTTTGTTTCCAAAATTATCTTTCCCGGATTCATATAGTTATCAACTTCACCAAATTTAAAATTGTAATTACCATCAAGGAAATGATAAAAAGGGGCAATAAAATCTTGAAACAACATTGGTAATTTATTAAAGAATACCTGTGGCATAAGCCAGTCATTAATTTCAATACCCTTATAGCACCCCAATATTACTTTATGAAAAGAAATATAAAACTGATATAAGAAAGACTTTTTATTGCCGTAGAAATCTGTAAAGTAAAAAAGCACCCCATCATTAATAAAATAAGCAGACGACTTGGTTGTATGGCAATAAAGATATTTTTTATTATAAATATCTACATATACAGACCATTTATTTTCTTTATTTTTTGTTCCCTCCTTAATATTCCAGACAATTGTTCTACCGGGTATAAAACTAAATGCATTCAGTAATAATGCACTTGGCATAATGTTTCTAACTATTTGCCCCTCTTGTGGTATAGAAAAATTATGAAAAGAATATACATTATTTTTTTTAACCAAATAATAAGCTATCGGGTAATATAATGTCTGCGAACCTATATATGGATTTGCTTGTACCTGAAAATGTAAGTGTGGTTCCGGAGACCTGCCACTACTTCCACATGTAGCTATTTGTTCACCGGCATTTATCCAATCACCTTCTTTAACCTTTATACTATCCGGTTTTAAATGAGATAGTTTGGTATATAAACCGTCTGAATGTTTAATTATAACTGTATTACCCCAATTCTGTACCAAATTTACATCCGAAATTAAATTATCTTCAATGCCATCTTTAATAGTAATTACATAACCTGACGAAGGAGCAATAACCGGTAAATCGTAACAATAGTAGTCTTTAACATCAGTACCCGGAGCTTTGTAAGTAGCATTCATTTCATCTCTTACATCAAAATCCCAAGCATATTTCCATCCTTCTTTATGAGTTATGTTTCCTAAATGCCCTTGCGAGATAGTCCATTCACCAATTATTGGTAAGTAAATATGAAAGTACGTTTGACCTGCAAATCTCTTTTTTAAATAAAGAGTTTTATAGTGATTCAACTCAGGTGAATATTGTTGTAAATTAACCAATTCAAGCCCATTTGAAAATTGTCTTATTTGCAAAACACCCACAACCAACAATACAACAATAGTATAAGGCAAGGAGTATAATGGTAAATGTAAATGACCAAATAGCGTATGTAAAGCACTGAGAACTAAAGCAGTAACAGGTATTACAAATAACAATAAAAAATGACTTTTGGCAGATGGCACAATAAAAAATCCACCCAAAGCAATTGCAGCCAAAATAAAATTAAAACCTATATATGAATAGATTAGTGGTGTAAAATCACCTTCAAAATTATAATAAAATAAGTACCCGATACTAAATCCATAAATACTTAATGCAAAAGCCATTCGGGAACGAAGTAATAAACAAAATGCTATAATAATACCGGCAAGGTCATTGTATTGAAATATAACAGCACTCAATGAGCGAAAATAAAGATGTAAATAATCACTAAAAGAAGTGCTATCAATCAATTTGGTAACATTAATAAATAAATTAGGAAACCATAATTGTAAACTAAATGTTTCTTTAGACACTAATTTTATACCGGTAAAATTAGATAAGCCCAATAAGATAACCCATATAGCAAGTAAGAACGGTAAACTTAAATATGGCAAACCTATTTTACTTAACCTACCTGCAATCCATACAGTTAAGAAAAAAGTAAGCATAGATGTAATTACCAAAACTGTAAGAAAAGGTAAACTCATTTGGTAAAAACTACCCATAGCTAAGCCCAAAAGCAATGCATTATAAGTATAAGCACCGTCGTAGATGGATGTAATATTAAAATTAAAAAACAAACAACTTAATTGGCATGTTACAATAGCTATAATACCCGATAGCCCTATGCCTGGGTCAAAAAATGAAATTACCATTAAGGCTATGCCTAACCAAATACTATTGCTGAAATAGATTTGTGAATAGCTAAGCACTATACCTTTAAGATGATAAATAACATTCTTTGCCACAGTCAACATAGTTTATACTAATTTAAATTGTTTAAGAAATTCAGGCATTTCCTCATTTTTTTCAAGGTCTTTAAGCGATTCCTTTTTCTTAATAACATGAGGCTTACCCATTAAATCTATCATTACAACAGCAGGTCTAAGAGCAATGAACTGCATACTTTGTGTTACAGTATAGGCACCGGTATGATGCACAACTACTTGGTCGCCGGCATTTAATGGCGGTAATGATATATTTTCTCTAATTACATCAATATTCATACAGAGTGGTCCGTAAAGTACAGTATCTTCTGTATGCATACCAAATTCTTGTGCCGGTGATATTTTATGGTCGTACCAAAACGAGGTAAATAATAAATTTACACCAAAGTCTAAAATAGTTGCTTTTCTACCATCACTTAATCTCTTATTGGCAATTACACTACCTAATAAAAACCCTGCATTGTCTATTAATGCCCTACCTGTTTCCAGATAAAGTGTTGGCAATTCGCTATTTTTAAATCCGGCATTCAGTAGTGCAGTACAAATTACTTCGGCATATTCGCTTATCGAAGGTACAATATCAGAACCCTTTAAGAAACTACCTTTTAAAGTATTTTGCGATGCGAAACCACCACCCATATCAATATATTGGATTACAGTATCATATTTATTTTTAATACCAAGAGCTAAGTCAGCCATTTTTGCAGCAGCTACCCCATAAGCACTTGGTGTAAGCATATAAGTACCTATATGTGTATGTAAGCCAACCAAATCTAATTTACCTGATGCAAGAATCTTATTTATAGCGTCCCAAGCTTGTCCGGTTTCATAATTAAAACCAAATCTGTCCCACATAGGGTAGATACCGGTATCCATATTTACACGAATAGCAACGCGAGGTTTTACTTTCATTTCAGTAGCTATATCTGTAAGCCTATACAATTCATCTAAATGGTCTATATGTATAGGTGAATTATTTTTAATTGCAACTCTTAAATCTTCATCTGTTTTGTCTGGACCGTTAAAAATAATTTTATCTCCGGGAACACAATTATTTAGAGCTTTATCATATTCAAAACGGCTCACAACCTCTGCCCAGCTACCTTCTTGATGAAAAACATTACAAATAGCATTTAGGTAATTTGTTTTATAACTCCATGCGAATTGTACCTTAGGGTACCGAGTTTCAAAAGTACGTTTAGCAAACCTTATATTTTCTCGCATTTGTCTTTCTGAAAACACAAATAAAGGAGAACCATACTGTTTTATTAAACTTTTTACTGATACTCCGTCAATATGTGTTACCGGCAGGTATTCGGTACGAGTACCAAATTTATTCATCATACCTGTGTTTAATGGCCTTATTATTGGCCTTTCATATACTTTCTTTGCCATAATTATGCGTTTTTAAATTAATGATTTAAAAATTAAATAATAAGTGTTTAAAATTTGTAATTAGAATTAAAGTTCGCCAACAGTAGATATTTTTTCAAATTCATTGATATCTACAATAAGGTCGTTGGAATACCTTATAAACATAGTGCCAATTTTGTATTCTGTAAACGGTTCTACTTTTCCCCCCATTGCAAGGTTTACAAGTGCTTCCATTTGGTTTTGCCCTGCACCTACCGTTAAATAGCACCAAGCCGGGAAGCGAGGATTTATTTCTAAAAGGTAATATTCATCCTCTACTGTTTTTACAAACTCCATTTCAAAAGGGCCTTTCCATTTAGTACTTTCTACCATGTTTTTTGTAATTTCCAGCAGTTTTTCATTGTCTAAAGTAATGCCTGCCCATGCCTTGCCTTTATCTGTTATATAGAGTTTTCGCATAGGTACAGCACCCAATAAATGACCATTGCCATCTCCAATACCGCATACATTAACTTCAGAGCCGCGAACAAATGCCTGTATTAAAATAGGTAAACCCCATTGCGTACTAATTTTATTAAAATGCTGCGAAGCCTGCTCCATATTATAGGCTACTTTGGCATCGTAAAACTTTCCTTTAACCACTATCGGGTAACCATATTGATTTGCTATGGCAGGTATTTCGAATGTGTTGTAAACAGGTTGTGCTTTAGGTACATTAATACCATGTTTTAAACCATATTCGTAAAGATTTATTTTATGACGTTCTTCAAATTGGTCTATTGTAGGTAAAACCATTTTAATATTAAGAACATTTTCTAATTGTTTTTGCAGTTTTATAAAGTTATATAATTCTGCATCAAAATTAGGATAAAGGAAATCTATATTTTCTTGTTCGTTAATATAAGTAAGGCGTTCGAACAGTACCTCCTGCCCTGCCGTAGGAAAAGGAATTTGGTATGTTTTATCTACATACTCATGTAAATAGATACCCGGTTCAAGGGCTTCGTAAGAAAGACCTATTATTCTTACATCAAAGCTTTTAGCATCCCTAAGCCCTCTTATAATTGCCAAGCCGGGTCCTGGGCTGTCTATAGCATTTAAGCCGGTAACAGCTATCGTATATTTAGGCTTACTCATCGTCTAAAAGTTTATAGTTACGAAGTACCATTGTAAAATCATAAAAATCCTTTTCGAACGTGGCATCATCACAAAAATAATCGTTCATGATTGCTTTTTTAATTTCATCATTTTCTTTATTCAACTTCATTAGTTGAACAATATCCATTCCTATCGGGTTAACAGAGTAACTGTCTCCGGTTGATGGATTAAATAAAAATCCGGTATCACTAACCGCTATATTTTTTTTAATTCTCATAAAAAGTGAATTTTAATGATTAAATAATTACACCTAATTGTCTGTGCAAAGATACGCTGACCGCAAAGCCTAAGCGTTACACTATTTGGTGTTTAATGTGTAAGATTCGGGGTAGGAGAATGTGATTGGAATTTATCTTATTATTTCTATATTTCTTTGCTATTAGCATACATAAAATATTTATTATGTTGTAACTTTACTTTATGATTACTACTATAAGAAACATTGGAAATTCAAAAGGTATAATTCTTCCAAAAATATTTTAATACAATGTAAAATTGATGACCATGTAAATATAAAAATGCAAGACAAAACTATTATTATAACCGCCGCTACTCCACTTATAAAAAGAAAAGAATGGGGAAAAGTATTTAAAGAAATGGCTGACAATGGAGATGACGCACTGGTAATGCTTGATTTATTTAACAATGAAAATATGGTGGAATGGATATGGGAATAATATTTTTTTATTAATAACCGCTGTTTATTGTACAAATTTTGAACTGATTTTGAGGCACAATCAAACATTAAACAAATAGTGCTATCAATATTTCAGTTTTTCGGGGTCTTGTATGTCATCCCAAAATGTTAGTAATACAATTTCTTTAATTTGCAGTTTAACATGGTAAATCAAAGCCACATTCTTATGAACTAATGTTTTATATATTTTAAACTTCTTTTTATGTACCCAACCAATGGCAGGTTGTTCTTTTAATAAGTTTAATTTATTATGTACAAGACTTATAAAACTGATTATTTCTTTTTCAGACCATTCTCTTTCCAAATAATCAATAATGGCTAAATAGGTCAACTTTGCCTCTGCCGACCATATTTTTTATAAGCCATTTACTATAAATTTTTTCCATTTCTTCATGCGGAATGGTATTGCCAATTTCCATGTCTTTTAATCCTCGTTCAATTGAAGCTTTTTGTGCATTACTAGTTCCAAGCAACCAATTCCCTTCTTTTGTAGCTTCAAACATAGCGTGTATCGCTCTAATCATTTATTCATTCGCATGGTTAATATAATCATTCACCTATTGCCTAATTGTTTTTATGTCTGCTGTTTCCATTGCTTACTTAATTACAAGGCACAACAAATATATTAAAAAAATACATTACAACACAAAAAAGGCTTTTATTCTGTTTAGATTATTAATTAAGTTTCCAATTATGGCTGGCATGGAGATGGTACTTTTCTTATACTTTTTGAACTTTAAATGTAAAATATTTTTGTGAAAAATAACTGAAAGCAGCTACTAAAACTGTACACATTATTTTCGAGATTACTGGTATAAACTTCCAATATTCAATAAAAACACGAATCAATAAGTAATTTAATATCTGACAGCATATTACTAACAAAATATACCTCCATAAAGAAGTTGATTTTTTTAAATTTGTTTCATGAAAAACTACATATCTAGACAATAAAAAACCTAATAAAAAACCAAATGGAAAGGGTAAGTACATTGCTGCAACATGTCTTGAAATATAAATTCCGAAAATATGAATACTTAAATCAGATAAAATAAAATAATAAAACACATTAAATAATACAATGTCGAATAGTGCCACAAAACCGCCACACGCTATATAACTAAATGTTTGTAAAGTAGTTATTTTAGATATAGGTTTATGAATGTACCCTAAAAACATTTGCAAACTAACTATAATATTTCTCATTTAATCTCTTTTATTTTCCGAAGTAGTAGAATCTTCTTTTAATATTATTTGTTGTAAAGTGTATAAACATGTTAGCTATAAAAATTATTTCAATCAAATAAAATAAAAAACATATATTATAATTGAAGTATTTATTATTTTATATACTCTATTTGCATCGTGGATTCAGAGTCTTTTTATAACATATATTTTAATAAAAATTTTCATATTGAACGTACATACATGCAAATTATTTGCATGTAAAATTATATATTTATATAATCAATTCAAGTTCATTTAAAAGTAAACAATCACCATGACCCGGATAAATTATAGTTTCTGGAGGAAAATTATTTTTTAAAAAATCAAAGCATTCTTTTACTCTATCACGTTTTCCTCCCGGAAGATTGGTTACCGTTTTTATTCCTTTAATAAATTGATCTCCACAAAAAATTATATCATTAATTTTAATAATCATACCTCCGGGCGAGTGCCCTTCCCATGGGAAATAGTTTATTGTTGCCTCCCATTCTAAATTACTATTTTCACTTAGAATAATATCAGCCGGTACAGATGTATAGGGTGTATTTCTATAATGAGATAGATTTAGTTTAGGGTCAATTATTCTTTGAGAACAAGCTTCAGTACAAACAATCTTGCTTAAAGGATAATTTTCTTTTAGCATATTTGTTCCAGTTATATGGTCAATATGCTCATGAGTAAGCATAATATATTTAGGCTGGTAATTGCTTCTGTATAAAAAATCGTACAAAACAGTAACGTCACCGGCAGGATCTATAATAAGCACCTCTAATAAATTAGGTAAACTTACAATATAGGTATTCGATTTATAATCATCATTAATTATAGTATCAATATTCATATATTTTTCTTAATACCACAAATCCATTTACAACCTTATACCCAAAGTCTTTTACTTCTAGGTTTAGAACACCATAATTACTTCCCGAAATATGAGTAGTTACTTTTTTAATGCCCTTTTTATGTAATTCATTCAATTCTAAATAGCCATTGATAACCGGTATAGGTGATTTTTTATATTTATTAACCACCCCCCCAAGAAACATAATAGCTTCCTCATTATTAATTATTTTATGCGTTTTAAAACCTAATATTTCTCCGGAATCTGCGTTAAAAAATTTATACAAAAACTCGTCATCCGATTGAAATGATTTTATTACATAAGCTTTATATCGATCTCCAGAAAAATTTGAAATAATTTTAGGGTCAATTGTAAAACGATCATGTTCGAAAGTTGTGGAAGCAATTTCCAAAATTTTTTTTAAATCATCTTCTGTTTCAACAATTTCTAATTTATATGGTTTAATTTCCGGAAAGGTTTTTCTTAATTTCAATTGCTCTTTAATCTGGAATTCAATAAATTCAAAACCATATTTAGAAAGTAATTGTATATCGTTAATATTTTCTATTGGAATTTTGCAAGAAACATAAAAGGGATTATATTCTTCAATATATTTCTTTTCAAACTCAATAAAATTAACGCTTGAATCATAATCTTTTATATCAAGAAACACCTTACTATATACTTGTGAGTCTATTTCAACTTTGTTTATATACATAATAATAAATTATAAAGCAATCATATCTTTAACAATAAAGGTTTTATCATAATCATGAATTGATGATTTGTCTATAAATAAATCAGGTTCCTTACAAATCATATCATGATAAACTTCAAAAGCCCTCGGTTCATCCACTGTAGTAATAAAGCTATCGCCACAAGTCATTTTTTTTGCTATTCCTTTATTAACTAAAATATCTTCATAGTCAAAACTAGCATTACCTGGTTTCACATTTTTATATCTTACAAAAAGAGTATAAGTATCTTCATATTCATTGTCTTTTGTAATTATTTTTCCAGTAAACTCCCTATTATATCGGTAATGGCTTTTTACAAATGCTTCAATATAATGCATGTAAGTAAAACATGCACCTAATCTTGTACCCAAAAACAGAAATTTAACATCATTTCTATAATGTAATTTATCAAATGTAGAATTTTCTCCTATTGAAATATGCCCTATTCCTGTTGCTAAATCTTGGTCTTCGCCAATTAAAGCAACAGACATTAACGGTTCTATTGATCTGATAGCAGTCGGTTGATTTCTAATAAATTCATTTAAAACTCCCATTTTCGATTTTGAATGAACAATATCAAACGGTAAGCCGTTACAAAAACTAAATGTATAAGTAGGTACAATTAAAGTAGGAACTTTCAATGCACATATAACTTCATATAATGCAAGTAGCATTTCACTTTTTTTTAAAGCCGGGTTTGGAGTACCAAAAGAAAGACCGGTATGCATATATAATATTTTACAATCGTGTGCACCAGATTGTTCTAATATTTTTAATATATCAAAATTGGTTATCCAATTACCATTGCTTTCTTTAAATAATTCAATTTTATTCATTTAATTATAATTTTATTTATGTGAAAGATTTATTGTTCTACCACCATCTACTATAAACTGTTGCCCTGTTATCCATTTAGCTTTATCAGACAGTAAAAATTCCACCATATTAGCAATATCTTCTGTATCACCAATACCGAGTGGATATTCCTTTAATGCTTTTTCTAAAATAATTGTGTCATTTAATGCTTTTTCTGACATAGGTGTTTTTACTCCACCCGGTAAAACAGAATTAACTCTAATTTCCGGCGCCAATTCTACTGCCAAAGAACGCATTAATCCATCTAATGCCGCTTTACTTGCCGAATATAAATGATGACCGGGTGCTCCAAATTCGCCTAATATTGCAGAAATAAATACAATATTTTTTAATTGAGAATGATTAATTTTTTTCTTTAATAACAATGCAATTATTTCAGTAATAGAAAAGAAATTTATATTAAAAAGTTGCAAAGAACTTTTATAATCCATATTACGCATATGCATTACTTTCATATTACCTGCACAATGAACAATAGAATCAACTAATATATCATTTTCTTTCAATAAATTTTCTAAGGAATCCCTTAAATTTAAAATATTTTCAAGATCAAATACCCATGATATTACTTCATTTTCAGTAGAACATAGACTCAACGTTTCATTAAGTTTTTCAAAAACTCTACCGGAAATTATAATATTTTTTTCTTTAGATAATTGAATAGCTATTTTTTGACCAATTCCTGAACTTGCGCCCGTTATTAAAGTGCAAATTTTACTCATTGTTTTGAATTTGATTTTACATATTCTATCAAGTCACCAACAGTTTTAAATGTTAACAATTGTTCTGCAGTAAGATTAAGATTATAATCAGAATCAATCATAGCAATAATAGATAATGAAGTTAGAGAATCCCAACTATCAAATTCTTGCAGAACATCAGTGGTGGAAAGATGATCAACTTCCAAAATATCAATTAACTTTTCATTAATGTTATTCATAATATATATATATATTTTTAATAATAAATTGTTTTACAAGATCGG
>CAIYTT010000089.1 GCA_903929195.1 uncultured Bacteroidota bacterium | reverse complement strand
TTCAAATCAAAGGAAGGTGCGGATGATTTTGCCATAATCCGCTCAATTATAGATACAGCCATCAAATCAGGCAAGGAGGTCTATAATGAACTGACATTAATTGCTACCTTAGCACCGGGTTAGAATGACCTGTATGTTTACGGAAATTTAAATATTAGAGATTACCACATCAGAAACAAATGAATCTTAGAGAAATTGTAGATAGAGTAAGAGAAGAAAGGCTAAATGATACCGATGCTGCGTTAAAAAATATTGGGAGTTCTGAAAAGTATTTTCGAGATGCTTACGAAGGAAGATACCTTTTCGAATTAATACAAAATGTCAGAGATGCAAATAAGGTCTCGAATTCCATAGGCAGCGTTTTTATTGAGCTAAAGGACAATACGCTAATAATTTCGAATACAGGAGCTCCATTTAGCGAAAGAGGAGTTATTAGTGTTACAACTATCGGTGATTCCACAAAAGATAGTCAAGATTTTATTGGATTTAAAGGAATTGGCTTTAAAAGCGTTCAAGAAATTTCGGACAAACCGAGAATTGTCACCGAATACGGTACGATAGAATTTAATAGAAGTAAATCAATTGAATTATTAACCCATCGAAAATTAAGAGAAAGTGAATTGCCACTTTTTTTTTCTTCCTCATTATAAAGATGAGTTTCTTTCAGAAAGTGAAAAATCTGAAGCAATTGTCACAAGAATTGTCTTACCTCTAAAGGAACAATTAGACCAAACTAAGATTGAGACTAAGTTCAATGAAATTGGAATTCATCAGATATTGTTACTTGGCGCGTTAAGAAAAATACAACTTAATAGCGGGGGTAGAATATTTCTTTATGAAATTAATGAGAACGAGCACACCAGAATTGTAACGATACAAAAAAATCAGATATTCTATGAATTTAAACATTTTAAACCGACTTATAAAATATCAATTCCACCCAGCATAATTAATTCCTTGGAAGATAAGGAGAAGGAAATTTACGAAAAAGACCCTTACGTTGATATTTCATTAGTGTTTGATTTAGATGATAAAAAAAGATTATCCCCTAATGCAAACTGTAAGTTATACTTATTTTATCCAACTGATATAACGTCCGGCTTTTCATTTATTATTCATAGTTATTTCCTTGTCACTCCTGATAGAAGAGGATTAAGAGATTCAATATTGAATAAGTATATTTTAGAGAAAATTGCAGAATATATTTCGGGAGAATGGCTTTCAAATATTAAAAAACAAAATAAATATACGTTTCTTGACCTTTTAGTTTTCAAAAGGAATTCTGAGTCATCTATTTTAAATACACTCTACAATCATTTTGTTGAGAAACTGAGGAAAAACAAGTTTTTATTTGACTTGTCAAGTAAGCAATTTTATAGAATAGACGAGGTCATCATAGCAAATGGGGTAGATAAGGGATTATTCCCTGAAAATCAATTGAATGGCAAAAGAATTATTTACATAAATAATACTTCGACAAGAGATTGGCTAATAAATGAATTTAATGTCCTCCGCCTTAGTAATGAAACGATAGCATCGAATATTGAAAAAGAGTGTATTCGGCAAAAAGAAAAAAAGAACTTTCCTTTTTTTGAAAATCTTTACAGTTACTTAACAGAGAATCCAGAATTAAATTTATTGGGTAAGAATGTTTTGTTATCAAGCAAAATGCAACTGTTAAACAGTAAAGATTACGTATTCTATGGATTCAAAGACAAGTTCATTTTACCTGATAAATTATATAACAAAATAAACTTCATACACCCATCAATTAAGATTCCAGACCAAAGACAAGGGAAAGAATATACTGGTCTTATTGAATACAATGCTGAATTGCTTGTTGCTCGATTGTTAAAATTATATGATGACTCTACCGTATCAAAGGTAGATATTTTAATAGGCTTATTGAGACTAAATATTTCAGGAAGGCTTATTTCAGAACTTCGTCAAAAAGTAATGCTTCCTACTAAAGCTAAAAATAAATGGCAATGTCCCTTTACTAATCCGATATACTTTGAAAATGAAAATCTGAAATTAATATATTCAGAGGATAAGTTCATTGATTTGATAGAGTTAAATGATACTGGATTGGATAATCGAGAATTAAAAATAAAATTGATTTTGTTTGGAGTTTGGGAAATTCCAGCTATTTATTTTAGCGAAAAACAGGTCAGTATTAGTAAGAACGATGAGAGATTTGATTATATATACAGGAACATAAGAAGTTATAGTACATATAATTTTTATCTAAATTCGGATTGGGTATTAGATATTCCTGTCAGCATTAATCAATGGTTTACTGAAACAATAATTGCCAATTGGAAACATTATGTTGATATGGTTGAAGATGACAATTATCCAAGAGTGAAATATGGGTCACAGTCTTCTGATTGGCATTTTGTTCCTATTAATCAGTTGATTTACTTAACCTCATTAGTAAAGTATCTAAAGACTGAAAAATGGATAAAGGTTGAAAATAAAGAAGATGTATTTTCGGTAGCTGAAATCACAGGCATTGATCCAATAGATGCAATTCAAATTCATTCTTCTCTATTCAAAAAGTACCTAAATGCACTTTCAATAAACTATACATCTAATCTTTCGTTTATACAGTTATTAGGGATTAAACATCTGGATTCTCGAAGGGTACAGGATTTTGCAGGAATTTTTAATTATATATATATATGCTATAAAAATATTGCTTCAAATGACAATGAGTTCATTTTATTTTACAATAGAGTATTAAGTAAATTATTTGATTTATACTCTCAACTAATTATTAAAACAGACATTTACGTCCTAAGCAACACAATCTTTTTAGGTGTTAATGAACTCAATCATAAGTTAGAGTGGACTTTTGCAAAAAATATATATTATATTGAAGATAAACCTGCATATGATTTACTGCCAATTGAAATCAAAACAATAATTCAACCACATTATAGCAATAGAGACAAAAACAGATTTGGACAAATCGGGAAAAGAATTGGACTTGATTTTAAGAGAACTATTCATCAGAAGTTGGTCGATGTGGAAATTTTAGAAGAAAAAAAACTTTGGAATTGGTTTCCGATATTTTTTGAATGCTTGGCTTTTATTGAAGTGATTCTGGAAACTAATCTTGATTTTAGAATCAATCAATTTAAGGAAACCCAACTATTTATTTGTCAAAATTTAGAAATTGAATTATTCAAAGACGATAAATATGTTACAAAACTGGAGGGCATTTCACACAAAATAATTGCGGACAATGCAATAAAAATATTTATAAATAAAAGTGTAAATATTGACGAAGGAACATTTTATAGCAATATTTTACATGACCTTCTTGTTGAGATTTTAGGTAGAGATTTGCATAGAATTAGGCTTCAATTGAATGATTTACTAAGTCGGAAAAGCAAACAAGAATATCTTAAAAAATATGAGGTTTCACAAGATAGAATTGAAGAATTAACTACTAAGATAAAAGGATTAATAGTTACTAAAAAGCAATCTTTTTGGATAGATTTAATGAATGTAAAAAAAATCCCAAGCCCCCAAAGTTATCTTTTGGATGATACTATTGACTTTGACAAACTTCTACCGTTGGTTATCGAAAATGAAGAAAACATAAAAGAAATTGCCAACTTAGTTATATATGATAAAATGTTCTTGCCAAACAATATTCAGCCTCTTCAAAAAATATTTTCTCAACTAAGTATTGACCTCATTGAATTCAATAAAGTGTCAAGCATAAAAATTGATTTTCGAGAATATTTTCATAAACAATTTGAAGGAATCAAATCATGTTACAAAAACTCATTTGAAAAGTTGCTTCATCAGCATCTGCAAAATAATAATATAAGTGAGAAGTCGAAATTTCAGGACATCATGAGTGATTATGATTTAATTCAATTTACCTTACAAAGCCCACTTTTGTTTTGCCAAGTGGAAAGTGTTTTTTTTGAAAAATCATGTTCTATATACTCAGCGATAAAACTCGTTTTTGGAGATTTGGTAAAGAATGACAAAAAGCTAACCTCTAATATTAGTAGGAAAAAGCAAGAATTTAAACGAAATCTGATAGAGCAAGGAAACATAAAATACATAGATGATTTTTTCGACATTAATAAAAATAGAAGTTTACTATACTTTGAGGATACTAATATTGAATTAAATAACAGGTTCAATGCATATGTGTATGAAAAGCAAAAGAATGAACCAACTAACCCTAAACCCAATAAAGAAAATTTAAGCATTTATGTTAATTTGCCGGGAACAGAAATTGAAAATCCTACAACGGAGAGTTTAGGTAAATTTAGAACTGAAAGCAGCAATAGAAATGGTTCTTCAGGATATAGAGTTGATGGGGGAAAGGTAAATGCAAACCAAGAATTAATAGGGTTGGTAGCAGAGAAAATTGTTTTTGAAAAAATAAAAGCAGCCTATAGTACGGTAGAATGGGTTTCGAAAAATGCTGCAAAGGCTGAAGAAAACCCGGAAGGTTCAGATGAATATAATTGTGACATAACTTATGTTGATGTCAATAACCAAAAGCACTATGTGGAAGTGAAAGGCAAATCCGATGACCAGAAGCAGTTTTTTCTTTCTTACTATGAATATCTAAAAGCATTAAAAGAGAAGGAAAACTACCATATTTATTTGGTCTTATTTGCTCTCGATAATACAAGAAGGCGTATTTTAAATCTTGGAAATTTATTTTTGCTAAATGAAGATAATGAAGACATTTTCAACAATTCAAAGTTCACAGCCAATTTTAGTAGTCTTGACATTCGATTTAAGCAGCCACAAGTTTAACTGAAATACTTGAGATTTACTTTCAATAGAAACATATGTGTGCTAATGAACCGAAAATTGTTTTGGATGGTGCGAGTTCAGTGATGATGAGGGAGTATGGGAATTGAAAAAATACTATTTTGTAAAAAAATAGAATATCAAAATTATTTTGAAAAATTATTGTTTGGATTCAATAAACTATTAAGGATGGAAAAATATAATATTGCAATAGAAAATTTAAGGGGTTTGAACCTAACAGAATGCCCAACAAAATTAATAAAACAAGAAATTTCACAATTTGGACAATTTGGTTGGATGCTTATGACTTTTCATCCAACTAAAGAAATAATACGCGCTCGGCTAAATGAGAAGGTTTCATTTTCAACAAGGGAAGAATTACAATATAAACCACAAAAATACAATCATGAACATGCAAGAGGCAGTACACCAGATAAGACAATGTTTTATGGGGCTATACTTCCTGATGTTATAAATGTTAATGAAGTAAATAATGCAAGATTAACTGCATCATTAGAAGTTTCAAGTCTTTTAAGGAATAATATTCCCGAAGGAAAGGAAAAAATTACTTTTAGTAAGTGGGTTGTAACTAATCCCATTACTGTTATGGCAATGTGTTACCATAAAGATTTTATAAATAAATCTTCTTTTAGCGATGAGCTAAATCCTGTTTATCAGAAAATGCTACAGGAATCCCCAGAATGGATTCAAAAAAAATCAATGATAATTACAGAATATTTAGCGAGTGAATTTGCTAAAAAAAATATTACATGCCCATGTGATTATTCTGTTTCTGCAATATTTAGTGAGTTTTGTGTTACTAAAGGTCTTGATGGGGTTTTGTATCCAAGTGTAAAAGCTGATGGTATGGGATATAATATTACAATTTCGCCTGATGCAGTTGATAAATCACTAAAACTTGTAGCAGCGGGAGAATGTACAATTTATAAGAAGGACGATAATACTTTTATCGATAACGATACAGTTTGTATTATTGAAAATGATAGATTACCATTTCAATTTTCACCAGTTGAATTTCCTTATCATTTTGGGGAAGAGGAATCTTTAAAACGGATAAAATAGAAAATTCGTAATATCCTGTTCGAACTTTTGTCCAGCATACTCCCTACTCAATTTTCAATATAGATTTGCTCAAAACCTCATACAAAGCAATCAAATCTTTGAGAAAAAAGTTCGAACATTGTCCAGTCATCCCGACTTGATGACAGTGAATAAACAAGCATTTTTTTGCTTGTTTATTCACTGTTTTGCATATTTTGCTTCATTTTTTTTACCTTTGTTTTACCTAATAAAATTGATGAGTGAAAAGAAATATTCTTTGGAAGGAAGTATGTAAATTTTTGTCAGGAGCTTTTTTTGTAACAGCAGGTGCAAGCTGGTATTTTGCCTTTTACAATGTTACCATTCCATTTTTAAATACATCAATGTCCCCAAGATTTCTAACTATCCGTGGATTCATTCATTTCATATTGTTTATATTGACATTCTATATTGGATTTATTAAAAGGATAAAACATTGACAAATACAAAGGGAAAGATATAAAATGCTATTTTTCGATTCGAACTTTTGTCCAACCAACTCCCTACTCAATTTTGAATATAGAATTGCGCAAAAGTTCATGCAAAGCAATCAAATCTTTAAGTAAAAAGTTCGAACATTTTCAAGTCCCCCCGTCTTTGTACACACATAAATGACTGATTTTCCGTTATTTATGTGTTTTAGGAACAACTCTCTTCTTTTTCATAGGGTATTTACACTCTCTTACAGAGAATTCTCTTGGTTTGTGCAGGTTATTAATGGCAAAATATTGATTGATGCGTTATAACACTTTCGTGGTGGTAAATAATCACAAATAATCAATAACTTTACATAATGAAAAAAGGGATTTCTTATATTTCAGCAATTGTATTACCAATGGCATTAATATTAGCATCTTTCACTAAAAATAGTACCAAAAGTTATGAACCTGAAATGGTTTCAGTTGAAGGTGGTAGCTTTGCAATGGGCAACAAGAACAAAGATGAGTATGATGCAAAACCAGTGCACCAGGTTGCACTTAGTAGTTTTAAGATGAGCAAGTATGAGATAACCAATGCCCAATGGAAGGCTGTAATGGGCAACAGTCCTTCTATAAACAAAGACTGCGATAACTGCCCGGTAGATAATGTGAAATGGAATGAAGTGCAGATTTATTTAAAAAAGTTAGATTCACTTACCGGAAAAAATTATAGACTGCCAACGGAAGCAGAGTGGGAGTATGCTGCAAGTGGCGGCAAAAAAACGCATGGTTATGTTTATGCAGGTAGCGATGACATAAATTCAGTGGCATGGTATGCTTTAAATAGTAACCATACTACTCACCAGGTTGGAACCAAGCAACCTAATGAATTAGGAATATATGATATGACCGGTAATGTAGTTGAATGGTGTAATGACCATTATGCAGAGTATGATGCAAAAAGTCAGGAAATAGATATTTACAATTATAGTCCCAAAATTCTTAGCGTTAATGCCCAAGGTCAGGCAATAGGAGAGGGTCATGTTATGCGAGGAGGAAGCTGGGCACAGAGACCTGAGTATAGCCGCGTTACCACTCGTGCCGATGATTGTGCATCTTGGCGCGGGAATTTCGGTTTTAGGGTGGTTCTTTCACTATAGTTTACCTATCGCATTAACATTAATTTATAAAAATATCTAAACCCAAAATGGAAATTTATTATAATGTTGCAGAATTGCAGAAATTTTACTATTTTCCTGTAAGTTTCTTTAGTAAATGACCACCCATTTTCGATTTATTTATATCCG
>CAIYTT010000088.1 GCA_903929195.1 uncultured Bacteroidota bacterium | reverse complement strand
TGTGGCTGTTGGCGATGGTACTGTGGTACTGCTTAGTCCCGTTGGGGGCGTCCAGGCATACGTTAAACCCGTAGTTCCTGTGGTTCTTATTAATACCGATGTGCCACATATGGATGTATCAGGTGTTAATATCATCGCTGTAGGTGTATCCATTATATTCAATGTGATGCTGTCATCAATACCACAACTTAATGGAGAATGCAAGTAGATTGTCAATGTTTTTGTACCACCAACTGTAGTTGGAATACCGGACACATTAAACGTAATACTAGTATCTCCGGCTGGCATTATGGTACTATCAGGAGCTGTAAAGTCTGTTCCTTGAACGGCAGTACCGCCAAAAGTTAAATGTAAAGTTTGTGCTGTGGAGGGTGCATGTGATGATACAATTTCAATTGTTGCCGGATTGCAACCTTTTACAATACTATGTGGAATACCATTAATTGTTGCACCAACAGAATCAAAGTGGTCGAAATGGTACGAATTAGAAGATAAACTTGCAGCTTCAATAAACACACCGGAATCATAGATACCATTCCCTGCATCAACAATTGCCATTTTAAGATGATAGGTATCGCAAGGTGTTACGCTATGTACCGCTTGCAATTTTGTTGTGTAACCACGATAAGCAAAAAACGAACCTCCGGAATTATCGGTATAATACATTGTAAAAGGAGAACCTGCGGCAATACTGGTACAATTAGAATATGTACCCCAACCGGCAACAACACATGGTGCACCGCAATTAACGGTATTAACCAATACAGGCACAGTTGTACCTGGTATTAATGCCATATTTTGTGTGCCGACAATACCCGGTCCTGAAATAAAAAATGCAAATGCATCATCATAACTACCACAAGTAGAATGTATATATTCTTCTGAACCAAAAATGTAGTTAAAGCTAATCGTATCTCCTTTAGGTACAAAGTCAAATTCTAATTCACAAGCATCATAAGTAGTGCCTGTAAGTGCGAGTGTTGTCATAACGGGGTCGCCGGCAGCACCATTATTAAAAGTAGTAGTACCCGGTTCTGCCCCTGCTGCTGCCGCTGCATGGCCGGTAGTTAGCAATATACCGCTGTTAATACCAAATACTGTTGTACCGGTACCCATTAATGTACCCGGAGCAACTGTAAAAGTACCATTTGCAATGCCGGGGCATGTTAAAACTTGATTGAAAACCGAAACACCGGTGCCGGTAATATTAGAAGCTAAAGCAGCTGCCGTATGTGTAGGACTTACTGTAAGCTGGGCATTGGCGGATGTATAGTTTAATAAAACTATTATAGCAAGAAAAAAAATCTTTGTAATATTATATGTAATTTGCTTATTCATAATGCACTATTTTTCAAAGTGCAAAGTAACATTACCAATATTACCGCAATGTTATGTCAATATTATTTTTATTGATACTTTAGAAGTTTTTCATGTTTATAGTGTCTATTTTATTAATTGTAAGTTACATAAAAACAAGGTTTATTGCTACCTTTAGTTACAATTCAAAATAAACAATTCAAAATAAACAATTCAAAATAAAAAATAAAAAAATCTTTATTAATTAATTATATGAATAACATATCTTTCCGGAGACAAAATTGACATTCTCTTATCACAATGCCATTTTTTACCTTCAATTATTCCATCTACTGTTTCACCGTTTAAAATTATATCTCCGAAATCATACACAAAATAAGCATATTGTGAAATTCGTTTTGCCAATTCTGCCGGGTCTAAATCTTTAAATTGTATTTCAATGTCAGGCAATCCTAAAGCATCTAATCCTATAGTATCCATAACGATGCTATCGGTTTCGCCTTCTGCAACTTTAAATAATCTAATATTAGTTAATGGATGTAAAATATCGGTATCAATTAATTTTCCACATTCTATTAAGTCTTGTGGTTCAATTAATTTTTCAGCATTTTTAGCATATACAACTTGTGGATTAGAAGCTTTAATAATTGCAACTTGAAAATCAATAAAGAGCTTTGCTCTTTGTTTGTAATCAAAATAAACAGGTAAAGTATCACTCAACAATATTTCATAATTACATTTATTGGTAATAGCAGCTGCTTCTTTCCAATGCCAGTTTTGCCGAAATGCATCTTCCCTAATTTGCTGTATGCAACCATCAACTGAAAAATTGACAATACACTGTGCTATGTGTTTCACATTATTTACATAAATAAAGTTATCATTAAAACTAAAAAGCAGTGTATTAGTAGTACTAGATAAAGAAACATTTCCCTGTGTTTTTCTAAGATAATCAATTGCAATTTCGGTATTTATTGAAGGTAATTCAATATACAATAATTTAGATGTAAGTACTCGTGGGTTATTAATCAAATTAGTTGTATCATCATTAACATCCTTATTGTCATCTACATTTGCATTATAAATATCTTCATTTAAACTATAAACAGCTTCATTAGTTCCATTTGAGCTATTTTGCTCATCCGAATTTTCTTGATATTTTGGTTGCCTCTTAAAAAAATCTAATAATGCCATCTTTATTTTTAAGAATTAAAGTTACAGTAAATTTGTTATTCAGTATCTAAAATATTATAAAATTAGTATAAAAACAGAAAACACACAACACATAAAAAAAAATGGCATTCAAATTATTGTATTAATTTATCTATTTCTGTTGCCATTTCAATATCTTTATTCGTAATGCCTTTTGCCGAATGTGTACTTAATTTAATGTTTACTTTATTATATACACCAGACCAATCCGGATGATGGTCTAATTTTTCGGATAAAAGAGCTATTCTTGAAATAAAAGCAAAAGCCGTACTAAAATCTTTAAACTCAAATTTTTTCTCAATAAATTGTTCGGATACCTTCCATCCCGATAAATCTTTCATTTTTTCAATAACATCTTTATTATCCAGTTTCATTTGTTTAGATTTTATTTTGTGTACTAAATACTACAACATTACTTATTTTCTAATTTATCTGCGTCTTTTATTGAATAAAAACTATTTGCTTGTGTAAGGCATGTAACAGTAATATCGTTAATACATACATGAGGTGGCAAAGAGGCACAATACCAAGCAATATCGGCAATGTCATTAGCTTGTAGTGGCTTAATACCCTGATATACACTTTTTGCCCGTTCGCTATCTCCTTTAAATCGCACTAATGAAAATTCAGTATCTGCCATTCCGGGATTTATTGCTGTAACCTTTATTCCGTATTGCAACAAATCAATACGCATACTTTGGCTTAAAGCATCCACTCCAAATTTTGTTGCACAATAAACACCGCCATTTTTATATACAATATTACCGGCAGTTGAACCTATATTTATAATGTGCCCTGCAAACTGTTTTTTCATCATAGGCAATACCTCACGCGTTACATAAAGTAATCCCTTTAAATTTGTGTCTATCATGGTATCCCAGTCATCGGTATCTCCTTCGTCAATAGATGAAAAACCCGCAGCCAAACCCGCATTATTTACTAAAATATCTATTTTATCTATTTGTTTTTTTAAGTCATTAATTGCTTCTACAACTTGTTTTTTAACCCTAACATCAAATTGAAGTGCAATCACTTTTGTATTATAATTACCTTCCAACTCTTGTTTTAGTTCATTTAATCTATCTTGTCTTCTGCCGGTAATACAAATATGATACCCTTCTTTTGCAAAACGTACTGCTATTGCCTTACCAAAACCGGAAGTAGCGCCTGTTATTAGAATTGTTTTATCCATAAAATATACGCAATATTAAAAACCTCCGTAAATATAAACCCATTTGCCGACATGTATATTGTGGAGCTAAAAATACTTTTAAATATAAAAAAAAATGTTTGAAATTCAGCATTTAAGCCCAAAATAAATTTTGTTATTCTCTACTTAGCAATAGAATTTGGCATTGAAATAATAAATAGTTCGTATAATATTTTCTATATTCTTGTCCCAATCAAATTTAAAATTACTCAATTTTATGGCAAAAAGCAAAAAATATAGAATAAGGGTTTTATATTTATGCAATGAAATTTCGTTTAGCTTTTTTTTTCTGCATTCTACTTACTGTTAAGATAGCTGCACAAGAGGATTCTTTAATGTTCCGTAAAATATCGGACGAGATATTACTACACGGACAATGCTATAATAATTTAAGGGTATTATGTAAAACAGTAGGAAATAGAATATCAGGGTCGCCGGCTGCTGCTAAAGCTGTTATATGGGGCGAACAAGCAATGAGAGCTGCCGGAGCCGATAATGTATGGTTACAACCTGTCGATGTACCCTATTGGTATAGAGGTAAAGAAAGCCTTGCTCTAAAATTTGGAGCAAAAGCTAATTATAAGCAAGTTGTTGCTTTGTCATTAGGTAACAGCGAAGGTACAGGTGGTAAGCCTTTGGAAGCAGAGGTTGTTATGGTGCATAGCTTCGACGAGCTGAAAGCGATGCCTGATAATGCAGTTAAAGGCAAAATAGTATTTTTTAATTATAGATTTCGTCAAGATTTTGTTTTTACTTTCGAAGGGTATGGAGATGGTGTAAAATACCGATGGGCTAGCCCAAGTATTGCTGCCGCAAAAGGTGCTATAGGTGTCATAATTAGGTCTATGTCAACAGGTGAAGATGACTACCCACACACAGGTGGCATGCATTACATGGATTCTGTATCTAAAATTAAAATACCCGAAATGGCTTTGGGCAATTATACTGCCGATACATTAGAAAGATACTGTCTAAAAGGTGTTGTAAAAGCCAAAATGCAATCGGAATGTTATAATAAACCCGACAAAGTACATTCTTATAACGTAATTGGCGAAATAAAGGGGACTGAACTACCTGAAAAAATAATTACAGTAGGTGGTCATTTAGACTCGTGGGACGTGGGTGAAGGGGCACAAGATGATGGTGCAGGTTGTGTACAATCTATAGAAATATTAAGAGCCTTTAAAGCATTAGGTATAAAACCTAAATGCACAATAAGAGCCGTTTTATTTATGAATGAAGAAAATGGCTGCAAAGGCGGTGAAGCATACGCTGATTCTGCTATTTCTAAAAAAGAAAATCACCTTATTGCAATTGAAACGGATGCAGGTGGATTTACACCGCGAGGTATTGGTTTTGTAATGAGTGATGAGCAAAAAGACAGACTAAAAAAATATAAAAATCTGTTTTTGCCTTATGGAATATATGAATTTAATCACGATGAGGGTGGCAGTGATATAGGCCCGATGAAAGCCAAATTGAATGTTCCATTAGCAGGTCTTGTACCCGATTCGCAAAGGTATTTTGATATACACCATACTCGTAATGATGTTTTTGAAAACGTAAACCATCGCGAATTAAAATTAGGTAGTGTTGCATTGGCACAGTTTATTTGGTTAGTGAGTAAGTATGGGCTATAAGTTGTTTTGAATAAATAAGCTATTTATAGAAAAAGTAGTAGCTTAAATTATACGAACACGTGAAAGCCAAATCAGGATACCAGACCTTTAATAAAAAAAGATATTTCATTCTTCGTAGTGAGAAAAAACTAAAATTGCTGCATTAAAAAACTAAAACGATAATATAGTAGTTAATTTCCCGTACATGTAAATCATTAGCTTTTATGATTGTAAAACTTTTCTTTAGATAATAATATTGATAATTTATTGGGGGATAAATTGTATTATACTAAATTTAAATAATTTATTCAATACGCCGTAAAATTTAATTTATAGGTGCGATTAGCGGGCTTTTAGTTCTGTGATACTGCTTTTATGCAAGATAATATATTGTAATTGCATCTATTGATAATTATCTCAAATTGATTGTATGAAGAAAATTGCTATCCAAATATATATTTCGTATTTGGAATTGAAAAATACAAAATACAAAATATTAATTAAAATAGGTATGGCACACTTTTTAGTTGTGCCATACCTATTTTATTAAGCTTCTACATAAGACTCAGTAGGTTCGCAAGTGCATATTAAATTACGGTCTCCGTAAGTATTATTTACACGAGCTACACTTGGCCAGAATTTATTTTGTTTTACATAAGGTAATGGGAATGCCGCTTGTTGGCGACTGTATTTATGATTCCACTCATCGGCAGTTACTACTGCTTGTGTATGTGGTGCATTATGTAACGGATTATCATGGGCATCCATTGAGCCTTCTTCTATTTGTCTTATTTCCTCACGGATACTCAACATAGCATCACAAAAACGGTCAAGTTCTGCTTTATCTTCACTTTCAGTAGGTTCAATCATTAAAGTACCTGCAACTGGGAAGCTCATTGTCGGTGCATGGAAACCATAATCAATTAATCGTTTAGCTACATCTTCGGCTTCAATGCCGGCTGTCTTTTTAAACGGACGCAGGTCAACAATAAATTCATGAGCACATGTACCACCGGGACCTGTGTAAAGAATATCAAATTTATCGGTTAAACGGCTACGCATGTAATTAGCATTCAATATTGCATATTCTGTAGATTTACGAGCACCTACCGGACCTAACATTTTAATATATGCATAAGAAATAAGCAATATGCTTGCAGAACCATAAGGAGCAGCAGATACTGCATTGCATTTAGAATTATCGTTAGGTGATAATGAAACATGACCGGGTAAAAATGGAGCTAAGTGTTTACGCACACAAATAGGACCCATGCCCGGACCACCACCACCATGTGGTATAGCAAATGTTTTATGTAAATTTAAATGGCAAACATCGGCACCAATTAAGCCCGGAGCAGTTAGCCCAACTTGCGCATTCATGTTGGCACCATCCATATAAACCTGTCCACCATTAGCGTGTACTATTTCAGTAATGTCTTTTATTGCCTCTTCATACACACCATACGTAGATGGATAGGTAATCATAATTCCGGCAAGATTTGCTGCATTTTGTGTAGCTTTTAATTTCAAGTCTTCCACGTCAACATATCCGTTTTCTAATGCTTTTACTACTAATACTTTATAGCCTGCCATTACAGCACTTGCAGGGTTAGTGCCATGTGCAGAAATAGGTATAAGCATCACGTTTCTGTGTTCTTCGCCTAATGCCAAATGGTAATCGCGAATAGCTAATAAACCTGCATATTCACCTTGTGCCCCACTGTTTGGTTGCAGGCTACAGGCATCAAAATTTGTAATTTCGCATAGATATTGAGATAATTCAGTAACTATTTGTTTATATCCTTCACTTTGGTCTTTAGGTGCAAGAGGATGCATTTTAGACCAATTCGACCAGCTTAACGGCATCATTTCGGTTGCAGCATTTAATTTCATGGTGCAAGAACCTAAAGAAATCATGCTTGTATTTAAACTTAAATCTTTGTTTTCCAAAAATTTAAGGTAACGCATCATCAAAGTTTCGCTATGGTAGGTATTAAATACTTTATGAGTTAAAAACTCACTTGTACGTGTCAGGCTTTCAGGAATATTTTCTAAGAAAGAGTGTTCATCTACATTTATGGCTACCGGCTCGTTCTCATCTACAAAAACACTTAATATTTCAATTAAATCACTTGGTGTTGTTGTTTCATCAATTGAAATACTAACAGTATTGCCATTGTAAAAGAAATTAATTCCTTTTGCCTCTGCTAAGTTGCAAATATTATTTACATTTTCTACATTAAAACTAACAGTATCAAAATAATGTTGTGTATTTAAAGTATAACCTGCCATTTCTAAACTTTCGCCCAAAGTTTGGGTAAGTGCAGCAATTCTTTTTGCAATATTTTTTAGTCCTTTTGGTCCATGATATACAGCATACATAGCAGCCATATTTGCTAATAATGCCTGAGCAGTACAAATATTAGATGTTGCTTTTTCTCTTTTAATATGTTGTTCGCGTGTGCCTAATGCCATACGTAATGCACGATTATTTTGTGCATCAATGCTTACACCTATCAGGCGACCCGGCATTTGGCGTTTGAATTCATCTTTTGTTGCAAAAAAGGCAGCATGTGGGCCACCAAAACCCATTGGTACACCAAAACGTTGCGAATTACCTATTGCTACATCTGCACCTAATTCGCCGGGTGTAGTAAGTAACGTTAGTGCCATTAAATCGGTAGCCATAACTACATAACCGCCCGCTTCATGCATAGTAGCAATAAAGCCACTGTAATCTTCTAAACTGCCTATAGAATTAGGGTATTGAATTAATGCACCAAAATAAGTAGTATCTATATCTGCAATTCTATAATCACCTATAACAATTTCTATATTATGCGGTGCAGCTCTTGTAATAACTACATCTTTTGTTTGTGCAAAAACACTATGGTCAATAAAAAATTTAGGACGTTCAGGATTTTCGTGGTTTTTATTAGCTGTATGAAAGAACATATTCATAGCTTCTGCTGCTGCGGTAGCTTCATCAAGCAAAGATGCATTGCTAATAGGCAAACCGGTTAAATCGCTAACCATTGTTTGGTAATTAAGTAAACTTTCTAACCTACCTTGGCTTATTTCGGCTTGATAAGGAGTGTATTGAGTGTACCAACCAGGGTTTTCAAATATATTTCTAAGTATTACACTTGGTGTATGTGTGTCGTAATACCCTTGACCTATATAATTTTTATTAAGTTTATTTTTTGTTGCAGTAATTGCTAAATCTCTTAAATACTGTGCCTCGCTAACAGCTTCCGGTATATTAAGACGTCGGTTCATGCGGATTATTGAAGGTACAGTTCTTCCTATCAATTCTTCCATACTTTCTACACCAATCGTTGCCAGCATTTCGGCGGTATCATTTGTTCCCGGACCAATATGTCTGTGTGAGAATTCTTCGTTTTGTAAAGAAAATAAATTCATAAAAATTAAATATTAGAGATTAATAAAACATTAATTGTAGAATTACCAATTTTTGTGCAAAGTTACTCGTATATAGCAGAAAAGCAAAAGAAACTTATTTTTGAGTAGATTGTAAAATAAAACAATTATTTATATTTAATTTTAGAAAAATAACTATTCACTATATTTCTATTTATTTATTAGTTTCATTACAAGCTAAGCCTTTAACTTTGCTTGAAACAATTGGTTAGATTTTTTGTACTAAACTAAAAATGGTCTAATCTTGCAAATAGATATTTATGTTATTTAGTAGTGTAGTTGGGCAGCAGTTGGCAAAGGGAGGTATATTAAATATGTGGAAAAATAATGTTTTCCCACATGCTTTACTTATTGTAGGTGGCGAGGGTACAGGTGGCTTACCTATGGCGTTGGCATTAGCTCAATATATTTTTTGCGAAAACAAAAGTAGTACTGATTCCTGTGGTAAATGTGCAGGATGCAGCAAAGCTTTAAGGTTAGAACATGCCGATTTGCACCTCACCTTCCCTGCAATACCGCCAAAACCAAATACCAAGGCGCTGAGCAGGTATTATATTAATGAATTTAAAGAATTTATAAAACAGACACCCTACGGAACTACCTACGATTGGTTACAACATATTAATGCAGAAAATAAGCAAGGTAATATACCTGCCGAAGAATGCAGAGAAATAATTAATGTACTTAACCTTAAATCTTATGAAGGTGGCAAAAAAGTACAAATTATATGGAGACCGGAATATTTGGGCAAAGAAGGAAATATTCTTTTAAAGCTTATTGAAGAACCACCGCCAGATACCATAATTATATTTGTTGCAGAAAATACGGAAGATATATTATTAACAATACGTTCTCGTACACAAATGGTAAGGCTTGCTCCTATACCTGCAACCTTTATTGCAAATTCGCTTATAGAAAGGCAACTTGCCGAGCCACCAAAAGCAGAACAAATAGGCTTGTTGGCTATGGGCAGTTATACAGACGCTTTAAATCTGATTCGCCATACCGAAAATGATTTATTTTCATCTGTAAAAGAATTATTCAATCACTTGTTTACACATAATGGTGCAGGCTTGGCCAAATATGTAGATGGGTGGTCTAAACAGGGTAGAGAACAACAAAAGAATTTATTAAATTATATCATTCACTTATTAGAGCAAACAATAAGAACAAGGCATATACCTACAATACCCACAAAACTACCTGCCGCAGAGGCTGAATTTGTAAAAAAACTTGCTGTAACAAAAATTACATTCTTAGGCTTTGAGCAAATGATAGCAACAGTTACAGAAACGACATATCATATAGAAAGAAATGCACATTCTAAAACACAACTACATGCTATGGTTGTTAAAATGGAATATGCTATTTTAAATAAACCTATTATAATTTAATTAAACAAAGCAATAAACAATATAGATTTATTGCGAATGTATTTTTGTGGATAAGTAAAACTAAATTTGCACTTTTCATAAATTTCATGAACTAAAATAGACCTCGTTTTTTTGATATTTATATTTCTTAATCAAAAACAAATTACTTAGTATATAATTTTATAAACAAAATAAATAACAGCATGTTGCAATTTGAGAGATTTACTTTAGATAACGGATTAAAAGTACTTGTACATATAGATGAAACAACGCCAATGGCAGCTATGAATATTATCTATGATGTAGGTGCAAGAGATGAAGAACCGCAACGAACAGGCTTTGCACATTTATTTGAGCATTTAATGTTTGGTGGCAGCATAAACATTCCGGAATATGATGAGCCATTACAAATGGCAGGCGGAGAAAACAATGCTTATACAACAAATGACATTACTAATTATTATATACAGTTGCCTTTAAAAAACTTGGAAACAGCTTTTTGGTTAGAGAGCGATAGAATGTTATCGTTGGCTTTTAGCGAAAAAAGTTTAGATGTGCAAATAAAGGTAGTAAGTGAAGAGTTTAAAGAACATTATCTAAATAAGCCTTACGGTGATGCTTGGCATCACTTACGTACATTGGCATATACAATGCACCCATACCAATGGCCAACAATAGGCAAGGACTTACAACAAATTGAAGAAGCAAAATTAGATGATGTAAAAGCTTTTTTTGCTAAGCATTATAATCCGTTGAATGCAGTGATGTGTATTGCAGGTAATGTAAATGTAGAAGAAGTAAAAATATTATCAGAAAAATGGTTTGGAAGTATTCCCGCAGGTAATAAATACAATAGAAATATTGCTGAAGAACCACAACAACTAAGTGCAAGAGAAAAAACAGTTTTTTCTGATGTGCCTTTTGATGCCATTTATAAATGTTGGCATATTGCAGCAAGGCTTACCCCGGGTTACTATCCGGCAGACTTACTTACTGAAATAATGGGCAGTGGTTATTCGTCAAGGTTATACCAGAGATTAGTAAAAGAACAACAACTTTTCAGCTCTTTACAAGCTTACCAAACCGGAAGCTTAGAACCGGGTCTATTTGTTGTGGAAGGCAAAATTAGAGATGGAATAAGTTTAGAAGTTGCCGATGCCGCTATAGAAAAGGAAATGAATTTATTGATTGCCGATGGTGTTACAGAACAAGAATTGGAAAAGTCTAAAAACAAAATTGAAGCCATGATAGCTTTTGAAGATATGAGCTTATTGAGCAGAGCCAATAATTTAGCTTTTTATGAACTACTGGGTGATGCCGAATTAATAAACCAAGAATGGAATCGCTATAAGGCTGTTACTACAGCTACTATGCAAGAAACTGCAAAAGAGATTTTCAGAAAAGAAAATTGCAGCACCTTATTTTACAAAAGAAAAGATTAATTGTATATATGGTATTTGTTTTTATTTTTTTATAATTTATTAAGTTTGTACTAATTTTATAAATATGTTTACAGAGTGGAATAAAGCATTTGATAATAGAATTACCCGTTTATTCAATATTCAATACCCTATAATACAAGCAGGTATGATATGGGCATCGGGTTGGGAATTGGCATCGGCTGTTAGTAATGCAGGTGGTTTGGGTTTATTAGGTTCGGGCAGTATGTATCCACATATACTAGAAGAACAAATAAAAAAATGCAAACAGGCTACAGACAAACCATTTGGTGTTAATCTACCTTTATTATATCCCGATATAGACAAACATGTAGATACCATTATTAGAGAAAAAATACCGGTTGTTTTTACCTCTGCAGGTAATCCTAAATTATGGACTACAAAACTAAAAGAAAACGGTATAAAGGTTGTGCATGTGGTAGCCAGTTCTAAATTTGCTTTAAAATGTCAGGAAGCCGGTGTTGATGCTGTTGTAGCAGAAGGTTTTGAAGCAGGAGGGCATAATGGTAAAGAGGAAACAACAACACTCTGTTTAATTCCTGCTGTAAGACAAACAATAAATATACCTCTTATTGCAGCAGGTGGCATAGCCACAGGTAGGGCAATGTATGCAATGATGGCATTGGGTGCAGAGGGTGTGCAAATTGGTTCTCGCTTTGTTTGTAGTAATGAGGCATCAAGTCATAAAGCATTTAAAGACGCAGTAGTAGCAACTAATGAAGGCGAAACAGTACTTGCATTAAAAAAATTAACGCCTGTAAGGTTAATAAAAAATGATTTTTATAATCAGGTACAAGAGGCTGAAAATAAATGTGCAAGTATAGATGAATTAAAAGAGTTACTTGGCCATGCCAGAGCTAAAAAAGGTATGTTTGAAGGTGATATGAGCAATGGAGAATTAGAAATAGGGCAGATAAGCAGTATTATAAAAGATATAAAACCTGCAAAAGAAATAGTTGACGCAATCTGGAATGAATTTGTTGAAACGTATAATCATCCATTTTACGGAAAGCAAGGTAATTGATTTAATTTAAATTGAAAATATTATCTATGAAATTATGTGCGGAATAACAAAATATGTTTACTCAATATTGAAAGAATTTTTTTATTTGGAAAAATAATTCATACATACTTACTTTAGCTGTAACAGTTTTTAATTGTAGGGTTAGGCATTCTGGGAGTTATCATTAAATTGCTTCCATTGAATTTAAATTTTAGGTTTATTAGCGTATCCATTTTCAAACCGTTATCCCGTTTGTGAATTTCAATATTTGAAACAAAATAAAGTTTTATATCGGAATATTGAACATGTAAAGCTGTTTTGAATTTTGTTTGTATAAAATCATACAGAGTTGTTTCAAATTTTTCTTTAATATTTTTTAATTCAATATCTCCAGCTGTAGCCGTCTTTTTTAATTCAACCAACGTTAAACCATATCCTTTTGTAATACATTCTCTAACAATTAAACAATCAATTGATGGAGGTCTTTTTTCAATGTTGAGCGAATTGTAATATTTATCAACCTTTATGATTGCATAAGAATTGTAGGGTATATCTTCTGCAAAGCTTACACAAATGCCGTGTTCGCAACAAGTGTCTTCAATAAAATTGCATAAATCAGGGAGTTTTTTAATCTTTCGTATCATTTTTTGCTTCTAAATAATTTAATCGTTCAAAATAAAGTTGTTCAGATACATCCTGAAAGTTCTCATCATTAATACCGTCTTCTGTTACTACCATATCGTCGTTAGCAATTGTACCGTTTTTCCCTTTTACTAAATGGTAAACCATTACTTTATCTTTATTAATTTCCTTTTTTATCAATAAATTATTTAGTTTATTGAACATGTAATTGCTGTGTGAAGTAATAAAAACTTTTATGCCCAAAACTGGAAGCATTGCAAATATTTCCATTAATTTAACTTGTACTTCCGGGTGTAAGTGAGCTTCAGGTTCTTCTATAAAAAGAATATCATTTGATTTTTCTTCCGCCAATTTTTCTTTTGCTAGTTCAAAAATTAAATTTTCAAATTTATTATAGTCTGATGTGTATTTGTTTTTTAATATGTGCCTAAAATATAGAACTAATGGTGACAATTCTGAAACCATTGAAGATGCTTCTGATAGATTTAACTGAATATCAATATCATTAGGTGTATAAATTATTTTTTTTGTTTGGTCATTATATTCTACTTCGCCTTTTAATATATTTTTTTGTAATAATTCAATTATGTTATCAAATTCTGCATTTATATGGTTTTTGTCAACTGTAGAAAGGTCAATAAAATAATCTGCAAGTGGTTCTGAAAGTGAAGGTAATTCAATACTTTTATTTTTCATGAAGAACCTATTTTTTGTTAGTTCTGCTATAATGGGAGTAAAGGCACTAAGTGCTTGATATAATCCTGAACGACTTGCTGGTAAGTAATAAATTTCATTTATACAATAAAATAAATATTTAAGAATTTGTATAACTTTATTCATTAAATATTCATGAAATAGATCAATTATTTTTTCATCTTGACTACCATATACAAATTTATCATTTTCATATAATGAGTATTTATTTGTTTTTTTGTTAGTTAGAACAATTTGTAATTTAATAGGTATATTGACAAATTTAAAATTTAAAGTTTCTTCATTATTAGAGTAAAAAATAAGTTTTTCAGAAGATGCTAAAGTTAAAATAATTTCAAAATTTTTATTTGAATACTTATTTTGAAGATTTTTAATTGATGAAAATGAATTTAATATTGAATTTTGTATTCCATTTAATAATATTTTTTTTAATTGAAAAGATATTAAATTATTTAATTCATTGGTGATATCAATTGTTTTTTTTTGTTCTAAACTTGAAAATATTGGTATAAGCAACTCATGAATATATTCTAATAGCTCTTTGTATGCAAATGTATCAGGTATTGTTTTATCTTTAATATTCTTCAACACACAGTAGATGCAATAAGTTGCATAGGACTTACCAATAGCATTTTTACCATAAATAAGATGTAGGTCTTTATTTAAATCAAACTTTAAATAGTCAATTGGTCCAAAGTTCTTTATTTCAATTTCCATATTTAATAATGTTCAAATTATTTATATCAAAGGTAGTGTTTTCGAAGTATAATCTGTTTTTTGTTTATAGCGAATCAAATTTA
>CAIYTT010000087.1 GCA_903929195.1 uncultured Bacteroidota bacterium | reverse complement strand
TGGATCAAAGACATGAAACATTAATACAAAAGAATCTTTTAAGGCAAATTCCCATTTATTTTGTGTAATTATATATTTTGCTTTTATTTTTGGTGGAATATCATAAAGAGCCTTATAATGGCAATCTTGCGGACCTATCATAGTATCGTGACATTTTTTTATGTCCCAATAATATAGTATTTTTTTGTCTGAATTATTTACTGCAATTAGTCTATTGTCCCAAGTATCTAAAATACATGAAGAGGAAAATAAAATAGAAATAAAAAGTATATACTTCATGTTATATTGAGTAATTAGTGTGTTTTAAAATATGTTGGGTAATGTTTATAATCTGTAAATTCCCCAACTCGTCCTCGTTTACAACGAGGATGCTATGGATAGGCGTTTGTAACGCCTGTAAATCACCTTTCTATACTTACTTCTACCAAACTCCTAATTATCCTCGTTGTAAACGAGGATAAGTGAGGGGGACTCCAGCATGATCAAATCCATTTGGTGCTGGGTCAATCCAACATAGTTCATATTGTTTATGAGAAAGTATTGGCATAATCCTGAAAATTAAGTTTTGTTTTGCCTTTGTTAGTGTTTTCCTTCACACAAGTTTAAACGTCTATCCTTCGACTTTTTTGTTTCGGAAGCCTCCCGCTTCCGAAACAAAGCAATAAACCCAAATTACATGCCACCACTTGGTGCTGTTTGTTTTACCCTCTTTTTTTCGTCATTTATGGTTTGTTCTAATTTTTTTCCTGTTTCTTGTTGTAGCTTTTCATAGGTTTGCTCGCCTTTTTTATAGTCATCGTTTAGTACGGTAACACGCTCCAGTTGCAAATTAGTAGGCTTACATTCTTGTCCGCATATAGCTGCATAAACTTCCGATATATATTCTCTCAATTTTTTCTCGTCAGCAAACATAGATTTATGTTTGGTAGCCAGTAGGGTACTTCTTAGCTCTTCTAATTTTGTATTGTATTCTTTAAGTTGCTTTTTAGTCTTAGCACTTTTTACAGAATCAATATTATTAGTTACTAATTTTTGTTCTGCTGTTATTTTATCTACCAAAGTAGCAAGCTGCTCGTGTAGGTGATATAAATTCATTGCGGCATTATATTGTGCTTTTCTGTCTTCCTCGCTAAACAGTTTATTGTCTTTGTCGTGTACCAATTGCAACTGTTGGGTATAGGTTTTGTCGCCTATTAGTAGTTTTACGGTATAAGTACCCGGTAATACCATAGGTGCTATAAAATTAGCATAATCCATTTTTGTGCTACCGGTAGCTGTTTTAGGTGGTGTCATTCGTAAGTTCCAATATACTTTATTTACGCCCTTGCGTTTGCTGCCCGGTATCGATTGCATAAGTTTACCGGTAGCATCATATATTTCAACTTTTACATCTTTAGTAGCACGGTCTTTAAGGTAATATTCTATGGGTTGTATATCGTCCGGGTTGCCGCCAAGCCAGCCACCGCTTACCGGCGAGCCGCCACCACCGTATTTTCCGGTTGTTATGGCTATGGGTTTGCTTTCCATAAGCAACACCTCTTTTTCTGCTACCTCTTTCGTAATGGTACGCATGGGGCTTATATCGTTAATAACCATAACACCTCTGCCATGTGTAGCAATTACTAAGTCGTTTGTTTTAGGTTGTATTTGTATATCTCGCACCATACAATAATCGGGTATATGGTTTTTCATCCTAAACCAATTTTCGCCACCGTCAGTAGTGGCAAACATACCCCTTTCTGTGCCTAAAAAAAGCAGGTTCTTATCTATTAAATCTTCTTTTATTTTATGTGCATAGCCTGTAAACTCCGTACTCGTAAATAGTTTCCAGGTTTTGCCGTTGTCGGCAGACTTAGCAATATAGGTTTTCATGTCGCCATACATGTGGTTTTCAAATGTGGCATAAACCGTATTTATATCAAAACGAGACGGTTCTATGCTACTTACCCATGTTTGTGCAGGTATGCCGGCAACAGTATAATTTTTAGCTACATTCGTCCATGTTTTGCCACCGTCTGTAGTTACTTGTAAATTTCCGTCATCGGTACCTACCCATATCCTATTTTCATCAAGTGGCGACTCTGCAATTGTAAATATAGTACAATGGTTTTCTGCCGATGTATTGTCTTCACTCAATCCACCGGATTCTTCCTGTTGTTGTTTCTTCTTGTCATTAGTCGTTAAATCAGGCGATATTTTTTGCCATACCCTACCCTGATTATTTGTTTTATATAGGTACTGTGCCCCTGTATATAAATTATGATGATTAGCCTGTCCGGTTACAATAGGAGTATTCCAGTTCCAGCGTAGCTTATCTTCTTCTTTGCCGGCTTGGGGAGCTATGTCAACCGATTTATTGGTATTTAATTCTATCCTGCCAATATTACCACCTTGAGATTCGGCATAGGCAATATTGCTATCTGTTAAATCGGGCTGTACCCAAAAGCCATCGCCACCATATAAGAAATTCCAATTTGAATTATTTACACCACCCGGAGCCGCAGAGGGTGCTACCCAACTGCCATTATCTTGCAAACCGCCATACATGCGGTAGGGGGTTGTATTGTCGCATGCCACATGATAGAATTGCCCCACAGGTAAATTATAGACAAACATCCAAGTAGCCCCTCTGTCCAAACTATAATACACCCCACCATCGGTACCCAAATACATTTGGTTGGTATAATTCGGGTTTATCCATAATGCGTGGTGGTCGCTATGTACCCAGCCACCATCATAAGAGGCATCCGTAAAGGAATATCCACCGTCATCAGAATACGAAAAACCATATCCCGGGCGATATACCCGCTTAGGGTCTTTAGGGTCTATAACCAAACAGCTAAAATAAAAAGGGCGAGAAACAACATTAACAGTTGCACTTTGGCTTTTCCATGTTTCACCACCATCGGCAGATATAAACAAACCTGTTTCTTTTGCCTCTACAATTGCTAACATATTCTGTGGTGCACCCGGAGCCAAAGTCAATGCTATTCTACCGTAAGGTTTCTCCGGTAAGCCCTCCTTTAGTTCGCGCCAATGCTGGCCGCCATCAGTACTTTTCCACATACCACTATTTACCCCACCCGAATTAAAAGAATAAGGCAAACGTCTAAATTCCCACATGGTTGCATAAACGATACTTGGGTTGCTTGGGTCAACAGCAATATCGGCACAACCTGTTTTTTCGTTAATATAAAATATTTTATTCCATGTTTCGCCACCGTCAATAGATTTATAAACACCTCTGTGTTTGCTGTCTGCCCATAGCGGACCTGGAGCAGCAACATAAATTGTATTATTATTTTTTGGGTCTATTATTATTTTGGCAATATGCTCCGTGCTGTCCAATCCGGTTTTGTTCCAGTTGTCGCCGCCATCGGTAGTTTTATAGATGCCATCGCCAATAGATACAGTATTACGCATATTACTTTCGCCTGCACCTACAAAAACAGTTTTAGGATTTGTTTGATCTATTGCAATAGCACCAATACTCATACAATATTTATCAAATATAGGTTTAAACGAAGCACCTGCATTAGTACTTTTCCATACTCCGCCACCTGCTGTACCCACATACAGTGTTCTACTGTCGGCATTAACACCTTCTATTGCAGTAATGCGACCGCTCATGGTTCCGGGTCCTAACCAACGGGCTTCCATTGCACCAAAAGTATAAGAGTTGATTTTAGTTTGTGCCTCAGCAAAACCAAAATAAAACAAGCAAGCAAGAAGTATAAAGTGTCTTTTCATAAAAATATAATATTACAATACTGTAAAAGGTTTAAATTTATATCTATTGAATTATTTATCAAAAAATATCCCACACTTTTCGGGTGTGGGATAAACTAATTAATTAAATATTAACATAAAAGCACTATTTTTTGGTCTCTTTACTGCTACTCATTTCTGTAGGCTTAAAAATACTTGCATCTACAGGTTTATTTATCTCTACAGATTTCACATTCATTGCACCCATACCCATATCTATACTCATTGGGTAAAGAATACCTTCGGGCGTTTTTTGGTAATTACTAAAGTTTTTTGTTATAGATTCTTCTTTACCGTTAGCTGTTACTTTTTGTACAGAACGTATATGATAATAATTAGTAGCATCAAAATACATAGTTTCCTCCATGCCCGATGTATATACTACTTTAAGTTTGTAGCAATCAGTACCCTCTACATCGTCTTTGCCTAAATAAGTTACTTTATTTCCTTTAGTTTTATAGTCAACCAATGGTCCTTGTAAATCTAAACCGTCTTGCATTTGTTTTACTTGCTCATCAGGCACAACTTCCGGCTTTGTCTGTCCACCGAAAGGCATATAATTCCAACCGGTTTTATCGGTAATAATACTATAGCCGGTCATACCGTTTATTGTTAATTCCATACGCATTGCTTTATTTTGTTGTACGGTAATTATTAAAGGTATTTCCATACCATTAGCAGTCATGCTTGCAGTGGTTTTCATTGTATTTATTTTCTTCCAGTTGTCAACACCACCAATAGCGGCAAAATGTTTCTGGATAATATCATCGGCAGTTTGTGCTTTTAAATTACTAAAGCTGCATACTAACACTACAGGCACTATAAGTGCTTTCAAAATACGTTTCATCAATTTCTATTTTTTGTTTTTATAAATTATATGCAAGGTATAAAAGTTCTAATGTATTATAAAATATTTTTTTTAGCTGTAACTATTTTAAGGAAAAATAAACTTTTGTGTAACTATTCAGTATTGCAAAATAAAAAGTACTATTCCCTTTCCAAAATCCCGATGGGATGATATTAATATAAAAAATGTTAATTTAAAAATACAAAACCCGGAATGGGTGATATTATTTGCTCATACATTGTAAAATAATATCACCCATTCTGGGTTTGTAGCATTTTATATTTTATTGTGCTATAATCAGATCATCCCCTCGTGATTCATTTTATCGGCGACTGAATAGTTACACAATTATACATTTCAATTTTTCTGTAAAATTCCCGTAATAATTACTGCTAAATTAAATATACACCTTTTTTAGTAGTCCCAAACGCACTAATAGCAAGGTTTCTATCGTTTTTATATCCTTTTTATGTGTCATTTTTGTTTTATAGCCCGGTAGTATTCCAATTACATTTGCCTTAAAAATACTTTTTTATGAAAGGACAAAAAGCATTTGTAGATAACGCCTTGAAATATATACCACCCAAACAAACAAAACGTGGTCGTAACGATGAGTTAATAGAAAAACGTAATGAATGCCTTTTGGCACGTTATTTTTATTACAGTCGTTTTTCCGGTCTTTGCTACGAAGAGTCTATGGCAAGAATAGCCAAAGAGTTTTTCTTAACACCCTCCAGAATAACACGTATTATACAAGATAATGCCGAAAGACTTCAAGAATTAAGGCAAAACCAAACAACTATCTATTACCTGCAAACGCACTACCCGCATTTAAAATGGTGGGTATAATGTATTTATAGTACTATTGGCTTCGTTTAAAGTAATACTTGATACCTAAAAGAGTAGTGTTCGCTTCCCATCCTCTACACCATCACATCACTAATACCCAAACTTACCAATTTTAAAGTCAGTTCGTTTTTAGTGCTGTAGTCATCAAAAGATATACAGTATCTTATTTCTCGCACACGGTAATTATCAGTTCTGTGTTGTGTAAGTGCGGTAATGCGGCACAGGTTACCATAACTATTACCGGCATTATAGTTCTGTAAAGCTTTGTGTAGCTGCCATTCCAAATCATAAAAACCAATTGCTTGTTCTATAATACCGCTTGGCGAACTAAAACTGCTATTGCTTTTTACTTCAAAACACAATTTAAAAACGATAATACCTGTGGCTATTTGAACATTATTACTCAGATTTTCAAATTTAAAATCTTCAAAATCTATAAGCACACACGGAAATGAAACTGCCGGACGAATTGTACTTTTTAGCTGACCCAAATCTTGGTCTATTGTTACAATTGTTGGTACTTTAGCATGTATTTGCAGTTGTAACGCAACAAATAAATTGGCAAAAGAAGAATTCATAAAATAATTTTATAGGTAATAATAAACAATACTATATTTTATCTACACCATACGTATTATACCAGTAATCTAAAGGTATAGGCACATGTAATGCAATTTCCTTATCAATTTCCATCCTTGCCTTTAAATAGTCAATATCTTTTTCTTTTACAAAAACAAATTTGCCGGTATTAGCATTAAAACCATAGCTATGCAATACTTTTATAAATTTGGGGTGGTTTAGCATTCCAATCATATAATTCATATCGCTACCTGTAATTTCATATTGTTGCTCCAAGTGTACTTTACTTTGTGCATAGCCACTGGTGGTGCTGCTTGTAGTGGTTTCTGTATTGCCAAGTACCGTTATAGACATCTCATCGTTCATAGCATTAATAAACTTTAATTGTAGGTTGCCATCACCATTACTTTGCTTGCCATCTTTAATCTCAAAGTCTGCTTGTCTGGGTATCATCATAGATAAAGAACTACCACTGGCATCTAATACTTTTTTTAGTTCAGATTTTGTTTGCTCGTCATACGAATCATATTTTATAATTCGTACCGGTTGCCCGAAAAGTTCTAAATATTGTGCCCAATCTGCCATACCACCTCTTTTATATAATGCATAAGAGGCACATTTAAGCAATAAGCCTAAATCCTTTTTTTCGCCTATAACCCAAATATTTTCAACATTAGTATATGCTACACCTTCAATACCACTTTGTTCGTAAGCTATTAGTGATAGTTCGGGTTTTATATGTTTTCTGGGTATTGCCTCAAAATCAAGAAATTTACCCGGTATAAATTCAATACCTGTAATACCCCAAAATCTGGTTTCCATAATTAACAACATTAATTTCCTAAAAGCATCTGATTGTATTAAAGAATCAAAAGAAGTATTTTTCTTACCTTCTTTTTCAAAGTACAATTCTTTGTTCAATACAGCATCCATTCTTTTATTAATAATGCCACTTAGATGCCCATCTAAAATCACATCTTCATACATATCATACAAGCGGCATCTGTTTGGATAATAAACAGATTCTGCACTTATTAATGCATTTCGCCATGTAAGTATATCTTTCCTGCTTCTATCAACAGAACGTATAACTAATTCATTAATAATTATATCTTTTTTGTTGTCATCATTTTGTTCATTATATTTTTTCATATTTATAAATTTATTAGTGAGTTAATATTGGAGTATAGAATTATTTCAATACATTTGCATTGTAACGCTGGCAAGTCATAGTACTGCGTTAACATATAGATGAAAAAAATAACAATAGACATTTACAGCATCATTTTTAATCTTACAAATTCTAAGGTTTTGGCATTTTCTCTTGCCTTAGCGTATATTACTATATTAAATTATGTGCTTTTTCAAGGTATTGTTTTTTTGTTAAAGGAAGGTTTCGGTGCATTAAATACATTGGAAATTCTTTTCAGAAAACCTTATTTCATAGGTACTATTTTAGTTTTATTAGCAGCACACTTTTATCTAAGCAACGATATTACCCAATTGTCTCCTAAACAAATAAGACGCCCTAATGTTACCAGACTTATTTTGTTTACATGCTTGGGGCTATTGCTATTTGCTTATTGCCAATTTAATGAGCTTCTTTTTCAATAGTAATTATTCCTTTTTACATTGCTGCTCCAGTTTATAGAGTCTCCTTTTGCGGTTGATTCCATAGTAGTATCAACATATAACCACCCTTGTGGTTGAGCTTTGCCGTTCATAATGTTTTTTAATACTTCAATTGCATCCGTATAGGCAGTACGGTAGGCAGTATAATTTGCACCACTGTTGCATAAACGCAATAAATGCCAGCATGCAATATCTTTAACCAAAGATTTTAAATAGGCATCGTCTAAAGTTGGGCTTCCGGTATCTGTTCCAAACAGTTGTATAAGGTCATATCTTCCTAAATACATTTTTGTTTCTTGTATTGCAGCACTAATAGCTGCTGTAGTAATGGTAGTATCATTACGTGTAATTTCATTTATCACCTCCGGATAAATATTTGTTGCAAGATCGCTTGCATTGATTATAGGCATAGTATAGGTGTATTTAGATAGGTTAAATAAAATTACAAATAATTTAATTATCAATTCCCCTTGTTGGAGATTGATTTAGCATTTAGGTAAGACCTAAGTGTTTGTAAAGTAATTAGTAAGGGATTTTTATATTTATATACAAAAGCTATTCATCTTTGTCATCATCTTTATCTTTTTGCTTTTGTTTACTTCCATTTTCTTCATCTTTATCATCATCGTCCTCATCGTCTTCTTTTTTCTTTTTTACAGGGGTAACTTTCTTTGTTGCTTTTATTTTTGCATCTTCGGCTTTTTCTTCTTTACTTTCCACATCTTCTCCTTCGCCTGTACGCTTTATAGCAATTATTTTTTTCTCAACACGATCGAAGGTAATTTCATAAACATTTGCAGCAGTATCGCCTATTTCTTGCTTTATATAACCCGTTAATGTTCTGCTTTTAGCCTCATCGGTATCAGAAGTTACGGTATCAATAACGGCAGAAACCTTTACATTCACTTTCTTTAGTTTTTTAAGTGCAGGTATTTTACTTCTTTCTTCAGCGTATTGTTTCAAAGTAATTATCTGCCTATGAAAAGCTATCATGTCCGATTTGTCTGCAGCATTTATTTTTTGTGGTTCTTTTACAGGTGTTTGTGCAATTACATAACTATAACTGATTGAAACAAAAACAATCAAAAAAAGTTTAATTTTATTCATCCTGTTTTATTAATACTATTAATTATTAAATTTATAATTAAAGCAATGCTTTGGCCTATTAATTACAGATGTAAAATTCTGAAAATAATTGATATAAAAGTATCAATGTTTAGTTAAGTTTAGTTTACAAGCATCCCGCAATGTTAATTATAAAATTAATAGGTACTGTATTTAATTTTTTTCTTTGTTAACCCAATAAATGTCTTTAAAGTAATTGGGTATATAACGTTCATTCAATTTCCAAATTGCTCCCTCAACGGCATCAGGCCCATCATCGTGAGCACTGCTACCCGGACCAAATGCTAAAAATTGTTCTTCTAATCGCTTCATATTCGGATTGTTTTTCTCGTTCTCATTCAAATAAAGTTTGCCGTTTCGGTTCAATGGCTCTAACATTGTTTCTATTCTTACAAATTTATTTGTTTTCACACGTTTGTCTTCTTCCAGCGGTATGTATTTTCCTTTTGCATTTATTGCATTGTATAATTCTTTTACCAATTCTTTTTGCATAAAAACGGCTTCCATAAAATAGTTGCATTTACAACCCTTCACCAATGCTAAAATTTGCAAATGCCAATCTATCATGCTTGCAGTTGTTGTTTGGTCTAGGAAACATTTTATAATATGATATTCCAAATTTATTGTTTTATCCGTACTATCGGTCTTGTTCTTATCAACATCAACAATGCCTACCAATACAGTAGCTTTATAATCGCCGGTTGCGGTATAAGATGGGTCGGTATAACATACCAAATAACTATAGTCTGTAATAGCATAAGCAGGCTTATAGGCAATACTTTTAAAAACAGAGCCTTCAGTAATAGGGTTATTGAAATATTCCTTCTGCACAGAAGCATAACTTTTTTGCTTTATTACCCTGTTTATATGTTCCTCTGTATTCTTTTGTGGCCAAGACGATACACCGCATTCGTCCCTTATATTTACTTTATCAATATAATCTGCATGTAGGCAGGCTCGTTCCATACAACAATCTAATGCAATTTTGTTACCGCAAAACAGAATAGTAGTAGGCATAGATACCGAACGTGTACTAATGGCAGCCTCTTCAACCCATCGCCATTTTTTTGCAATTATTTCGGCATTCAAACAATCAGAATCGGTATCTAAGTCGTCAAACAATATAATATCGGGTCTTACCTCTTCATTTCTTGTGCCTCTGGGGCTTTGTCCGGCTCCTAATGCCCTAAAAGCAACTCCTTTTTCGGTTGTAAATTCTGTAATCGTCCATTTACCGGCACTTTCCTGATTACCGTAATCCTGAATAAGCTTGCTATTCTGCTCTAAGTTTAGTTTATAAGGCATTAATAACCGCGATGCATTATCTAAACTGTTACTTATTAAAATTACATATTTCTTCTTTCCCGTTAAACATAAAAAGAGAATTTCGAGCATTGTTCGTGTTGTTTTTGCCAATTCTCTACTCCACAACCGCACTTCATACCATTCAGGATTAGCTAAAATACGTTTACTTGCCTCTATATGAAACCGTGCCGGTTCGGCATATACATAGCGTGAGAAATAATATTTAAACCATTCTTCCGGCATTGCTTCTAATTGTACCCTCCTTTTTGCACAAACCTCCTCCGGCTCATCTACATTTATGGCAGTACATTCAATTAGGGGTTTAGAATGTTCTTGCCAGCTTACAATTATTTGTTTGTCTGTCATTGTTCATAGTATTATAGTATAGGGTTACTTATTTTAAATTAATTTATAGGGTAGGCATATTAATTCTGTATTTTATAAATGCATCCAACTCTATTGTTATCATTCGTGCTATTTCTTTGTCTTTTCTGCTTAGCCAAGTTGTAAACAGTTTTGCAACCTCTACAATTTGTAGTAAGCCGGTTTCTACTTCCAAATTCTTAATTGCAGCGGTATATTTTATCGTTAAATCAACTTCTTTGGTATTTATTTCAATATCATCATTCATTTTTGTTGTAAGCCTATCTAGTAAATTGTATAACTTACTCAACTGAAACTCTTTGGAAACCAATAAAGACAATCTGATTTCTTCCCAATTATTATCTTTTACCCATTTGCGAACTACAGCCTCCTCTATATCTATTGTTTTAGCTACCTCTTTAATAGTATGCTTGTGTTGTGTAAACAAAAGTTTAGCCCATTCTTTATGTTGTTCTCCTGTTATATTCTGGTTCATGCCCCAAAAGTGCTATTATTAATTGCACTTAAAAAACACATTCTACATTACATTTCTATAGGTGTGTTTTGATACCCCTAATGTTGAGGTATGATAAAAAGTAGTGGTTAGATATTTTTTGTTTTCTCAATACAAACATTACCAATACACCTAAATTTAAATGCTTTTGTAATAAATTTATTTGTAATTAATAAACCATCTAGAACATTCAAGCATCTCCATCTAATAAGGACGAAGCGAGACCTTCAACTCGTTCTTCTTGATGTTCCGATAAGGCATCAAGAAGTAAGAATAATCGCGTTCCTCTGAACGTATTCAAGGAATTGATGTTAAATGAAAAGGCATTTTGGTAGGTAAGGTTTTCAATGCGTTCTAACAATTCTATTACTTTCATTTAGCACTGTCAAGTAAATACCTTCATAGAAGGAGTTCATTCTCACTTCCGGATTCCCTGCGGAAAATCCGGAAGAACCAATGAGGGTTGTTTATATCATCTTGGATTAATATAAAATTTTGAGTAAATTTGCATTTATTAATAATAATACCAATGACAGAACTAAGAATAAATATTCAAGATAGCAAGCTACCTTTGTTTATGCTCCTTGCTAAGGAACTTGACTTTATTGTTATTGATGAAACCAAAAAACCAAAAAAGCTGTCTTCAAAACAAAAAAAGTGGGTGGACGATTTCCAAACTTCTCTTAATGAAGTTGAGTTACATACACAAGGTAAGATAAAACTTAAATCTGCCAAACAATTGCTCAATGAACTTTGAAGTATTTACATCTTCGCTTTTTGAAAAAGAATTAAAGGCATTAAATAAAAAATATCCTTCATTGTATCATGATTTAGCCGCACTTATTTCAGACCTTGAAGAAAATCCTTTTTCCGGCTCTTCGTTAGGAAAAAATTGTTACAAAATAAGAATGGCTATCACATCGAAAGGGAAAGGAAAAAGTGGTGGAGCAAGAATAATAACTTGCGTAAAAGTAATTAATCAAAGTGTATTCTTGTTATCAATTTATGATAAATCGGAAAAAGAAACAACTGAAGATGGTGAACTTATTATGCTTCTGAAAGCTGTAGGTTTGTTGTAAGGATAAAGTAAAAGTGAACGCTGGAAGAGATTTTCTTGTTCTTCTTGATGTTCCGATAGGGGTATCAATAAGTAAGATAGTTGTGTTCTCTCAACATTTTCAATGGAGCTGAGGTTACATTAAAAGGCATTTTAGTAGGTAAGGTTATCAATGAGTTCTAACAAGGCTATCACTTTCATTAAGCACTGTCAAGTAAATACCTTCTTAGGTACTATCAACAAATCGAAAAACAACAACCTGCAAAAAATATTATCTAAAAAATCTTTTCACTATTGTTGGATTTCTGTACAAACACGCTCTTATATGCCAAAAATCAGGTTGTCAATCTCAATAGAGGTGTCAGTTTACCGGCTATACCAATTAAGACATAAAAAATAAATACTATAAAAAATAAATATACCAAATGAAAATCCTTTGCTCAAAAATTGCACTTTTGTTAATATTATTTTTGAAATTTTATTTATTCATATTAATCGTGTAAATACCATACCTTTGCACTTTGGTAGCCAAAGAAGGCATACCATTTTTTAAAAGTTCTTTATTAATGAATTCTTTTTCTTCCTTCTCCATGCGAGAAGAATTGACACGAGCTATTTCTGACCTTGGATTTGAGATTCCTACACCCATTCAGCTAAAAGTAATACCTCAACTTTTAACAGAGCCTATTGACATTATAGGACTTGCCCAGACAGGAACCGGAAAAACAGCGGCTTATGGCCTGCCTTTGCTCCACCACGTAGATTTAGCAGTTAAGCACGTACAGTGTTTAGTGCTTAGCCCTACAAGAGAACTCTGTATGCAAATACAAGAGGAGTTAAATAAATATGGAACCCACATGAAGGGTTTACATATTACTGCCGTTTATGGGGGCGTATCCATAACCGGCCAAATTAAAGACGTAAGGGCCAACCCGCAAATAATTGTAGCTACCCCCGGTAGATTAATCGATTTGCTGGAGCGTAAAGCCATTTCGCTTAATCATTTACAGTATGTAGTACTGGACGAGGCCGACGAAATGTTGAATATGGGCTTTAGGGAAGATATTGAGCTAATACTTAAAAATACTCCCGAACGCGAACATACTTGGTTGTTTTCTGCAACAATGAGTAATGAAGTACGTGGCATTGCCAAACGCTTTATGAAAGAGTGGAAAGAATTTTCGGTTGCAGCAGCTAATGTAACTAACGAAAACATAGACCATCAGTATTTTGTTGCAAATCATCATAATAGATTTGAAACACTTAGGCGTTTGCTCGATTTTGCTCCCGGTATCTATGGTATCATTTTTACACGTACCAAACAAGACGCACAAGATGTATCTGAAAAGCTTATGAAAATGGGCTATCATGTAAGCCCATTGCATGGCGATATGGACCAGAAAATGCGTACCAAAGTAATGGAACGTTTCAAATCGAGACAATTACAAGCTATTGTAGCTACCGATGTAGCTGCTCGTGGTATTGATGTTAATGATATTACACACGTAATAAATTACGAATTACCAGACGACCCTGAGGTATATACCCACCGTAGTGGTAGAACAGCAAGAGCCGGCAAATCGGGTATTTGTATGTCTATCGTGTCGCCAAAACAAATAGCGAATATCAGGCAGATAGAACGATTAGTAAAGCAAAAATTCCATAAAACAGATATTCCTGATGGTGCTGAAGTTGTTCGTAAACGTATCTTCCATTTTATGGAACAGATATCTAAAGCTGAACCACAAGAAGATTTTGCTAAACTTTATCAAGAATCAATACGCGAACAATTTGCAAATATTGATAAAGATGAATTAATAAGAAAATTAATATGGCTTAATTTACGCGAAACAATTGATGCTTATCAAAATGCCGAAGATTTAAATATAGGCTTTGAAGGCAAAGAAAGAGACAGAGATAGAGGGGGTAGCAGAGGAAATAAATCAGTACGTTTATTTATTAATATTGGCGAAAAAGATGGTTTAAGTACTCAAAAACTGATACAATTTGTAACCGAAAACGTAGATATTGATGCCAATGCAATAGACAGGATAACTGTGCGTGAACTGAGTAGCTTTTTTAATGTACCCGGTGATGCATCCAACCACGTTGTTGACCATTTGTCGCAAAAAAAATATAATGGACGTAAAGTAAGACTTGAAGAAGCCGAACAACGGAGTGTTGGTGGTGGTGGCGGCAGCTATGGCGGCGAAGAAAGAGGCGGTGGTAGCGGTGCTTCTCGTGGCAGGTCTCCTCGCGGTTCACAAAGTGGCGGTGGTTCTAGATTCTCATCCGAAACAAAATCTTATGGTGGCAGTAGAGATTCTTCGGGTGATGATAAACCAAAAAGAAAAAGGAAATACTAATAACTATATATTGAAATAATATATTGAATCCTGAAAATTTGGAGCAGACCGGATTAATCCAATCTTGCTAACCAGTTTTCAGGATTCAATTTTTTAGGGCTACTTTTCTTTCTTTTAGCTTTCCATACCTGAAAATTAAGAACCGGCTTGCCTTCTGTATTATTTTGTACAAACCCAATATTTTCTAATGATTCAATCTTATCATCCTTTTTAATAAGTACGTTTTTCAAACCATTATATACTGTAAAATAGTGACGATGTTTTATTATCACTACGGTATTACTATCATCGGTATTAAAAATACTGCTAACAATGCCTTTACAAGCAGCCCTAACGGGTGAATTTTTATCGGTAAGTATATCAATACCCGGATTATCGCACATCACAGTTTCAACTATAGTATGAGGATGAATACCAAATTTTCCCGAAACAATACCTTTTTCTACCGGCCACGATAACTCGCCTGCAACCGGATTTTTAATAGCGTCCTTACTATTGTGTTTTGCCGTAACAAATAAAGATAAACTTGTCAATATTACGATTCCAAATATTGTTTTCATATTCCTTGTTTTATATTTTTGTAAATATAAGAATATTTTTGTTACACTAAAATTTTCCCTAAAAAGCATTATCTATAATTAAATATTTTTGTCCATTATAAGAAAACCTTGCATTCAAAAAAAGTCCGATTTTTCATTTGATTATACTGTGTTATAATAAATTTAATTCGAGATTATTTTACTTATTCAACCAAAATTTTTAAATATAAAATGTATTTTTGTAGCTAAATGATTTTATCTAAAATCATATAAAACAGATTTATAAGGTGCAAATAAGTATAATTATTCCTACATACAACAGAGAAAATCTTATAAAATATACTTTAGATTCTTTAAGCCCTTTATTGCAACCTACTATTGAACTTGAAATTATTGTAATTGATGATGGTTCTACCGACAACACTATTGACCTGATTGCTAAAAACTACCCGAATGTAATTTTAATGAAAAACACTGGCAAGGGTGCAGCATGTGCCAGAAACTATGGGTTAAAAAGTGCAAAAGGAAAATACATACTTTATTTAGATTCTGACGACTTATTAGGAGCAAACTATTTAAAAAATAAAATTGAATTATTAGAACAAAATCCCGGCATAGATGCATGTTATGGTGAATATGATTTTTTTGAGTCTAATACCAACTTTACTCCTGAAAAAATAATTTTTAAACATAAATATCCTGTTATTAATAACTTAGAAAGTGCCGAAAAACACTTATTAAATAACTTGGAAGGTAATTTTTTACCCCCGAATACGCTAATTTGGCGTAGAGATTTTTTGATAAAAATAGGTGGGCATGACGAAAATTTAAGTATTAATCAAGATGTAGAGTTATTGATTAGAGCCATTTTTAACTCCTTAAAAATTATTGGCATAAAAGACGACACAAAAGCCTACATAAGAAATCATAATTTAGATTTAAGAGTTGGCAACGCTGCCTATATGGATAAAAAACTATATCAGATATTAGAATTGAGAAAAACTATTTATGAAAATCTGGAAAAATTTGGTTACTCCGACCCTATATATAAAAAAGCAATAAGCAACTATTTATTTGACCAATGGCGAAATCTAAGAATAGGTTTACCCGTCATTGCAAACGATTTTCTAACCTTTGCCAAACAAGTATATTGGCCATTAGAGTTAAAAGGTGGTTTATTTATTCGTACATTGTCAACATTTTTTGGGGCTGAAAATGCAATTAAAATAAAATATTTTTTACTAAAAAGAAACTAATTCTATAATAAATGTGCGGTATCCTTTCTATAATAAATAAAAAAATAAGCTCTAATTCCGAAAGTCTTCTTAAAGCATGTTCTATAATAAAACATCGTGGGCCGGATGATGAAGGGTTACTTACTTGGTTACCCGGTGAAGTACCTAAAATATGGGCAGGAAGTGATACCGCTAAATCAACAATAGAACATTGGCATTACGAACATTTAAAAAACGAACATGTATTTAAAGTAGGCTTTGGGCATAGGCGATTATCCATATTAGATTTATCGCCTGCCGGACACCAACCAATGAGTTTTTTAGATGCCGGACTTACAATTACATTTAATGGAGAAATATATAATTATCTTGAAATAAAAGAAGAATTAATACTATTAGGCCATCAATTTACCGGTACATCAGATACCGAAGTGATACTACACTCTTGGGCACAATGGGGTGCTGCCTGTTTAGATAGGTTTAATGGCATGTTTGCATTTGTATTATTAGATTATAAAAATAACACACTTTATGCAGTAAGAGATAGGTTTGGTGTAAAACCATTATTTTATTATATAGGCGAAAATGGTATTTATTTATCATCAGAAATAAAGCAAATACGTACCTGTCCCGATTATAAATTTACAATGAATGAACCGATTGTAAAACAATATCTGGCTACCGGTGCTGTTGACCATACAAACAATACGTTTGATACCCATATAAAACACTTGCCTTGTGGCTCTTACATACAAATTGACTTAACCAAAGATGATAATAATTTTAGCATAAAACAATGGTACACGCTAAAACCCAAACAATGGCAAGGCAGTTTTGAGGAAGCTTCTGATAGGCTTAGGGAGCTATTAATAGATGCAGTTAGTTTAAGATTAAGGTCTGATGTAAAAGTAGGCTCCTGCCTTTCCGGTGGTTTAGACTCTTCGAGTATTGTATGTATTGCAGCAGAATTACTAAAAAAGCAAGGTGATTTTGCAGGACAAGAAACGGTAACTGCCTGTTATGAAAATGCAAGGTTTGATGAATGGCATTTTGCTGAAGAAGTTATTAAACAAACAAATGCTCATCCACATAAAACATTCCCTTCCTTTACACAGTTAAAAGAAGAAATAGACGCTTTTCTATGGCATCAAGATGAACCAACAGGTAGCACATCGCAATTTAGCCAATGGGCTGTGTTTAAAAAAACACACGATGCCGGTCTTAAAGTAATGATAGACGGGCAAGGTGCCGATGAACAACTGGCAGGTTATGGGGGTAATGACGTGGCTTACTATGCCGGTTTAATGAAAAAAATGAATGTATCGGCTTTGCTAAATGAAAGTTTTGAATATAAAAAAGAAAATGGTAATTTACCTATCGGTTTTATAATTGGTGCTTTACAAATAAACTTAGGCAAAGGCTTTTCTTCTATTTTACCCAAAAAATTACGACTAAAAACCGAAACAATAAATTGGTTAAGGAATACCGAAAAAAGTAGTATCTACAACGGACCGGCACCTAACTTACAAGCCAATTTATTAAGACAATTATATTGCGAGCCGCTACCGGCATTACTTAGGTACGAAGACCATAACTCTATGGCTTGGAGTGTAGAATCTAGAACACCGTTTTTAGATTACCGATTTGTAGAGTTTACAATGGGATTGCCGGAACGATTTGTTTACAAAAACGGTCTCAGAAAAACAATACTCCGCCATGCTATGAAAAATATTTTACCACCTGCAATAGAAAAACGTAGAGATAAAATGGGGTTTGTAACACCAGAGGAAATATGGCTACGCGAAGAGGGTACAGATTGGTTTCGTGCCGGTATAAATGAAACCCTACAATTATTACCACATCTTTTTAATGCCGGAAATGTAAAAACCTTATTTGCAAATATGGCAGAAGGCAAAATACCTTTTGATTTCAGTATTTGGAGAATTGTGTTTTTAGGACGTTGGTATAAAATGATGATAGAAGAAAGAAATAATGATTAGAATCTTTTATTATCGGTCTTTTAACCTGTAAACAAGTTTCAAGCCCGACCAATCGTCATCTATCGAACATACTTTTACATCTACCAGACCAATACTCAAGGCGTAATCTCTAATTGTATTCTCAGAGATTTCTGTGGGCTTTTTGGCACTTTTTTTATACCAGGAAACCCATATAATTCCACTTTTTTTAATTTGTAGCATTAATACAGGTAAGGTATTTTGTAAATCTTCTAATGAATTTGTAAAAAAATGTATAAAATCTAAATTAGTAGCATCAGCACCCATATCAAGTAAATAGTTCTCCCACCCATCAACTAAAGTATTATAATTTTCAGGAGGGTTTAGTAATCTAACATGATAATTTTCTTTTAATCCTAACTTTTTAGAAAGCGGATTTATTGAATATCCGGACGCCATAGATATGAAATTATGTGTAGCAAAAATAGTATAATACTATCTATTGTTGTGGAACAATAAGAGAATACTTAAAATAAGTTATATCAAAACTTTATTTCATTACAGAAAATAATTGCCATTTTTCTATTTCTTTATTATGAATTTCCAATAGATAGTTTCCGGTATAGAGAGCCGTTGTATTAATAATTGTGTTGAAAAGAAATATACCTTCCGAAATTTTCTGCCCGATTAGATTATATATGTAATACGAATAGTCCGATTGTTTATTGCCTTTTATTTGTATATTCAATTCGTTGTAGCATGGGTTAGGGTAACATTTCATAGATATAGTATTATTTTCCGGGTCAATAACCCCATTAATAGCAGGTTTAAATTCCCACCAATCTTGGTAGTATGCAGTTGTAGAGGGAGCTCCCCAGCCGGTACCAACAAAGGCTCTTCCTGTTGTTAGGCTTGCCGCTATTGCGTATGTTCGAGAAACAAAGGGAGTAGTTGGCAAAGATTGCCATGAATTAAGACTTGGGTTGAATGAATAAAAATCGTTATAACAAAAATTTGCAAAAACAGTACTCGTATCATTAATACCTGTGCCACAGTAGGCTATACTGTCTATTACAAAAGCAACACCGCCAGACCTAACATTTCCGGGAAACGATGCTTTTTGAGTCCAAGTGTTTGTGGAAGTATCATATTGATAAGTTCTGTTAACATCTGTATCTTTATAAATTCCGGCTGCATACTTATATCGTAAGCCACAAGACAAATATCCCTTATCTTTAATGCTGAATGCGAAAGGATACAAAAGATAACTTGAATCGTAGGGTAAATTAGCTTTTGTGGTCCAGGTATCTGATGTGGGGTCATATTGCCAAAAATCATTTTTCGTTACCGATGAAAAACCCGCTGCATCAATAGTGTCATATCCGCCGCCAAAATAGGCTTTATTTCCAATCACAAAATTGCGAGCTGCTGCCCTTTTGCCCCCGGGAAAATTTGTTTTTTGAACCCATATATCTGCTAAAGCATCATATTCCCAAACATCATTCATGCATACACCAATTGAATTAATACCGCCAACTAAATAACCTTTCCCGTTTAAGACAAATGCAGAAGATGCAGTACGATTAAATAAAGCAAGCGGTACATTCGCTTTTGTTGTCCATGAATCTGTTAATACATTGTATTGATAAATACCTCTAGCCCCTGTATTCCCAACATATATAGTATCATTAATTGTAAATGTATAGGCATTTAAACTGCCTCCATTTATAAAATCTGCTTTGGGTGTCCATGTTTGTGCTATTGCATTAGGAGAACACATAAAGAACGCAGCAATTAAAAATACACCTAATTTGAGACGGAATAAAACAAAATTAAATTTTATATTCATATAGCTACTATAAATTGTAAAAGATTTATAGAATAGACGAGGGTATTATTGCTAATCTTTGGTTTTTACAAAAATACTATAGATGAACAAACAAGGAAGGAAGGCATATAAAAAAATTTTATAAATTGCTTTTTCCCGTGTTCTTCCAAATTTTCCACAGGAATCCGCAAGCGAGAAACTCCTTCTATAATGGCATTTACTTGACAATGCTAAATGAAAGTGATAGACTTTTAGAACTAATAAATAACTTAGCTATGTAATTTTTCATTTAACTTCAGCTCCCCGACTGCTTTCGGATACGGGTTTATTCACGCTTCTTGATGCCTCATCAGAATATAAATAAGAAAGGAGCTTTTGTTGGTGAAAACAAAAAAAACAACATTCAAATAGTTTTGGGTTTATAGGGGCTGTGGGTACTTATAGATTATGCTGCTTTTTGTGGTTCTATATAAAATAGCTCGTCTTGCACCACTTGCACGCCTATACTATATAAAAGCGGAGCAACTGTTTCTTTGTTTCTGTCGGCAAGCAACAGGTCCTTTGCCGGTTCTTCAATAGTGCGTATATATGTCGGCAAATGTTCTTTTAATGCCGTTAATATGTTTGCCCAATTGCTTCCTTTTAAAGTTTTTAGTCGTGGTGTGCCTAATCTAAACCCGGCAATACCATACAGAGTGCCTATGCTGCGCCGCTTGCTAAACAAAGTTTCTTTGTTTAGTAAGCAATAGGTGTGTGCCAAGCCAAAACTTGCTTGTTTTATTTGGGCAATCGCATCCAGCTCTTGGCTATATTTGCTTATAAGTTCGTTTACTTCGTTTTCCAGCATTTGTTTTAGTTCTATTTCCCGCTGTGTGGCCTCATTATATCGTGCCATGGCGTCTTCAAATTGTGTACTGTTTACCTCTATTGTTTTAGATGTAATTCGTTTAGAATGTAGTAAGCCCATTTATTTAGATTTTTAAAAGTTTAAAATAATATTTTTAGGTAAGCGAACTCAGTTTTTTCAAAATAGCATCTACTATCAGCATAGCATATTTATCGTGTCTTATATCCATAATATGCCATAGTTGATAAAACGCTATTGCCTCCATAGATAAAAAAGTAAGAAAGTAATTTGCCTGGTTGTTTTTTAGCAGTTGTGTAATTCTATGCCTTAATTCTATTAAAAAGGCATAGAGTAAATGTTGGTGTTCGTTTGCCGGTTTAAAATCATCAATCATTTCTTCGCATATTTCGTTTAGTGCCTCCATGCGTTGGTAGCTTAGTGCTATTTTTATGCTTCGTTTAATAGCCATTCGTTAATAGATTTTTGAGCTATATTATACTTCTTAGAAAACTGTGGGTCTTTGCCGGTAAGTAATGCTGTAGCTCGGGTTAATGAATATAGAATAGATGTATGGTCTCTGCCACCAAAAAGCACACAAATTTGTTTTAGGGTAATACCCGGAAAATGCTTTCTTAAAAAATGTGCCCCTAAAAAACGTAATTCGGTAAGGTCTCTTGATTTATCTTTTAGCTGATAACATAAGCCACTCATGCTTAATGAATTGGCAATAGTGCATAGCATGGCATCGGGCGACTTTGATAACTTACCTGCCGTAGATAATAATAAGTCAACTTTTAAGCCTGTTTTGTCTTTTATTTGTCGTTGTGCCAAACGGGTAATGCGGCGAGCGGTTGAAAAATGGTCTGTGGTTGTATAGTACATATATATTGAACTTATTTTTTGTTATTAAAAAAGACTATAATAAATTTACATTTGCATATTAAGGTCTAAGCGGCATTTTTTAGTTGTGCCTGCTCTATTAAGCGTGCTGCAAAATGTAAATTGCCATTACATTTAGTGTTTATATAATTAATAATATCTTCGTCATATACATTATTTGCATTGCATATCAGTTCTGTGTCGTTATAAATTAATGCCGGTATCGAAATAAATTGTTTACCAATAGCTTCATACAACTCATCGAAACCTATTTTCTTTAGGTTCATACCTTCTGTAATTTTAATACGTAGGTCTTCATTACCCATAATTACGAAGCCTGCAACTGGTGTAAGTGCTGTTTTTAGCATTACCAATAGATGCAAACATCTGTTTTTAAGCATGTGTGCATTATCTATTATAAGTAAAGGGTCGTCTCTTTTACTTACATTTTCGCTTAATCTGTTTATTAATTCAGGTACAGTACCGCTTGTGTCTATGCCAGCCATAAAACAGATATGCATCATAAATGTTCTGCGATTATAGGTAGCATTTCCGGTTACATATATACTATTATCGTTTTCGCGGGTGTAATTTTTAGCAGTAAATGTTTTGCCTATACCAGTGCTTGCTGCAATGCCATAGCAACATTTATTACGTTTGGCATCGCCCATAAGCAGCCGTAATAAAAGCGTTGCCGTGGTGTCTGCTGCATGCAAGCGAGCATCATAAAAACCTACCTGTTCTGCTATATGGCACCATTGCTGTTTGTTTATCAATTGCCAATTATCAGTTACTATCAATGTTATAGAGGCATTGCTAACATTAATAAGGCTTACTGCTGCATCGTATTGAGTTGCAAAATCGGCAACATACCGCACCAATGCACTCTTTATTTGTAATTTTTGTTCGTTTGTCATTCAATTTGTTTTAGATGGTGATTTTTTTATTCTTAATTTTAAATAGTCTATTTTATACAAATTAGTTGGCACAAATAGTATTTATTTATACTTTTGTAATTGTTTGTACTGATTTCTGTACAAAGATATTCCAATAAAATTGTCATTTCCAAATTTTGTGGAATTTTAATTATACATTTGCACTATGTTCTTAGCTACTAACTTAAAATATTTAAGAAAAAAAACCGGTAAAACGCAAGATGCGCTTGCATCTGACATAAGTATAGGTAGAACAACGATTGCCAATTACGAGGCAGGAATAAGTGAACCGAATATTGAAAACCTACTCACATTTTCCAAGTATTATGGAATATCAATTGATGCTATTTTGTCAAATAATTTGGAAACTGTTACAGATTTAGAATTACAAAAAAATAATTCCAACTATTTATCCCAACAAAACCAAAAAGCATATCCTAAAATACCTCAAATATTAACAATAGATAGCAGCGGTAACGATAATATTGTATATGTACCCATAAAAGCAAGAGCCGGTTACCTTAACGGATACGGAGATTCTGAATTTATGGAAACCCTACCTACTTTTAGGCTACCCGGGCTTACAAATGCTACTTATAGAATGTTTGAGGTTGAAGGCCCATCAATGGCACCCAATGTGCTTAACGGAGACCGCATAATTGGCGAATGGGTTGATGAACTGGATAAAATAAGAGATAACAGAGTATATGTAATTGTGCATAAAGGCGGGGTGGCAGTAAAAAGGGTAATTAACAGACTAAAAGAAAGGGGTAAATTGTACCTTAAATCGGATACGATAGCACACAGGCACGAATTCCCGACAATAGAAATAGACCCCGAAGACATAAAAGAAGTTTGGTATGGCAGAATGAAGATAAGCAGCGATTTCAGTGAGCCGTCAGAGGTGTACCACCGTCTTGCCGACCTTGAAATGGATGTTATGGAAATGAAAAAAACAATAAATAAATAAAAACACAAATACATTAAACAAAAGATAAATGAGTCTATTAAAAGAATTTTTAAGTACCAGAACTAAATTAAACTGTATGTGGTTTGCCATACCCATAAGTATTTTATTTACGTTTAGATATACATATACCCGTCAATTACCGTTTTTTAGTGCCGGTGCAGCTATCATTTATTGTGTATTTATTATTTTCACCTATCTATTTTTAATGATTGGTTTCTTTACATTATTCGCATTAGGTAAACGGAAGGGCTAATTATAGCCACAAATAAAACAAAGAGGTGATTCTACTTGTAGAAAATCCGGAAGAACATGCAGTTCACCATCTAACAACAAAAGTATTTTATTTTTTAGAGAAAGAACTGTTTTATCCCGCCTAAGTTGGTGTATTACTTACTACAGCACATTATTATGCCAACAATAGCATAATTTTATGCCTTATTGAAATATCACATCACCATGAAGGCA
>CAIYTT010000086.1 GCA_903929195.1 uncultured Bacteroidota bacterium | reverse complement strand
ATGTATTTCAATTTGATTTTTTAAATGACGATTTTAATAAATTACCAGAGCAATTAAGGGCTATTATTAATGACGAAGAAAAGAGAAAAAAGTTAGTTGTATATATTAATCCACCTTATGCAGAGGCAACTACTTCACGGACAATAACAGGAACTGGCGAAAATAAGAAAGGCGTTTCAACACAATATAATACGAGTCAATATTTTAACGAAAAAATTGGGAATGCTTCAAATGAAATATTTGCTTTATTTATGGCTCAGGTATTTGATAAAATACCAAATTGTTATTTTGCTCAATTTTCTAAATTGAAATTTATTCAAGGTAGTAATTTTATAAAATTTAAAGAGTTTTTTAAAGCCAAATTTTTAAATGGTTTTGTTGTTCCAGCGAATACATTTGATAATGTAAAAGGGAATTTTCCCATCGGATTCACAATTTGGAATTTAAATATAACAGATAAAATTAACAAAATAAAGTGTGATGTATTCAATCAAAAAAATGAAAAAATTGGAAAGAAAGTATTTTATGGCAACTTGCCAAAAAGTATTAATAAGTGGATAAAAAGGTTTGAAAATTCTGAGCATGAAACTATTGGATTAATGGTAAGTTCCGCTCCTGACTTTCAACACAATAAGCAACTTGCAATATTATCAAAACAACAAGAGCGGTATTGTTTTAAGATTAATCAAAATAACATATTTCCATTTTCTGTTTACTTTGCAGTACGGCATTGTATTGAAGCTACATGGCTGAATGACCGTGACCAATTTTTATTTCCAAATGAAAATTGGGAAACAGATATGGAATTTCAAAATGATTGTTTTACTTATACTTTATTCAATAATAATATACAATCTATATATGGCATAAACAATTGGATACCTTATACAGAACAAGAGATAAATTCAAGAGATAAATTTGAAAGTAATTTTATGACTAACTTCATAAAAGGGAAACTTAAAACAGAAGAAAATAATGCTTTATTTACAAAACAAAAAACAAGAACACAGCCATTAAAATTTTCAAAAGAAGCAACTGAACTATTTGATGCAGGTAGGGGATTATGGAAATATTATCATGCACAACCCAACTGTAATGTAAATGCTTCTTTATACGATATAAGAGATTTTTTTCAAGGAAGAAATGAAAGTAAGAGAATGAACAATAAAAGTACTGACGAAAACTATATGAATTTAATTACCGACTTGCGTAACAAAATAAAAGTATTGGCAAAAAAAATAGAACCAAAAGTATATAAATACGGATTTTTAAAATTATAAATTTTCTAATTTCTTCAGGCATGCTAAATAGTAAGCAAATTCTCCATTTTCAAAATCCTAAAAGAATTTTCGATAAGAGATAAGAATATTACTGAATAAAGATAACTAATTAATGTAGTCTACAATATCCTTACCATGATGCAACTTACATATTGAATTATATTACAATATAAAGTATTAATTTCAATAATCCCACCTTAATGTTGTTACTATTTTACAATTTATAGTGGAATAATATCAACATTACAGAGTTTAACAAAAGAAATAAATAGTTTTCATTCGATTGTATATATTATTTTATATATATTCGTGATTACACTTTATATAAAAAAATTGTACTACCTTGCTATCCTAAATAAATATTTATATGAAAAAAATAATTTTCGCTTCTTGCTTTTGTTTTATAGCAAGTATAGTAAACGGGCAAGCAATAAAAAACGATGGCACTATTGTTAGTCCGTCTAATAGCACCCTTGGGTATCTTAAAAGTGATGGTACTGTTGAAGACAGTCATCATTCTACCATAGGGTATATTAAAAATGATGGTACAATAGAAGATAGCCATCATTCTACTATAGGGTATGTAAAAAGCGACGGCACAATGGAAGACAGCCACCACAGTACAATTGGCAAAGTTAATGGAGACAAAAAGCAGGCTATTATAAGCCAATACTTTTTTAAACATTAAGTTAACCGGGTTTTATAAATAAAAAAAGGGAGTTGCTAAATATGCAACTCCCTTTTTTTATTTATAAAACCAATTATTTTTTCTTGTATTTGCCTATTAATTCTGCAACCGGATTGCGAAGTAAAAATTCAGAATTAAGGCTTGTAAATACTTTTACTTTAGTAGGCGACATTTTTAAAGCTTTTTCTAATTGCAAAAGTCCTTCTTTAGCCATACCCGTTTCAAACAAAGCAGCAGCATGGTAATAGTAAAATTCTGCTTTTTCGCCACAGTTTTCTTTTGCCACTTCCAATTGTATTAGTACTTCTTCAATATAACCGGCTAAAAACAGACCTCTAATTAAAGCAAGCCAAGTAGTTTTATTAGCAGGTTTTAGTCTTACTGCATTTAAGTAACATACCAAAGCTTCGCTTTGCACATTCAGTTCCATTAAGCAATTACCAATTGCCATACAGTATGATGCATTTTCTTTATCTAAATTTAAGGCAACACTATACGATTTTACTGCTTTTTCCCATTGTTTCTCGCGTGCATAAGTTTCCCCAATTTTATAAAAAATACCATCATCCTGTGGATTAAGCTGTGATGCCAAACGATAAAAATGACGTGCTTTTTGGAAATCCTTTTTCTTTTCCCAGCAATAGCCCATTGCTTCAAAAATTACATCTTCGGGTTTTGCTATTTCAATATGCTTTTCTAATACTTCCAATGCTTTTTCGTAGCATTTGGTGCGCATATAGGCATCTGCCATGTTTCTATATGCAAATTCAAATTTTTCATCTATAGCAATACAGTATTCATAAGCATCAATACTTTTTTCATATAGTTTTAAACCCTGAAATGCAGCACCTAGATTAAACCATGCTAAGGAATTGTAAGGGTCTTCATCGGTAAGTTTTGTATGCAGTGCAACACTTTCTTCTAATTTTTCTGTAAAATCTGCCCAGAAACAAATTTTTTGTAATGCCTCTTCATTTCGCTTGTCTATTTTAATAACTCTTTTCAGCGTTTCAAAAACAGCTTCAAATTCTTCTGCCTCATCATAAACATCAGACAATTCTAATAAAATTTCTATTTTTTCTTTACCTGTAAATAATTTAGAATTTGTTTCAAGCCATAAGGCTGCCTGGTCATATTTAAATTGGCTCAATAAAATATCCGAACGAAGCAAAACTGCTTCAAGATTATTTTCATCGTATTTTGCCATTTCGTCAAGCGTTTTTAATGCTTGCCCATATTTTTGTACCTGCGACAAAATTTCTGCTTTTAACAACAATACAGATGATGAAAATGGATAGTACGTTCTTGCAATATCGCAAGCTAATAATGCTTCCGATTCATTGCTGTTTTGAAAATAATATTCTATAATGCGTTCATAGTCTTCCTCATCCATAAACTCACCTAAAATCCCGTTTTTCACACCTTCGTATCTTTCTAGCAGTTCCTCAATTGGTGAAAAATCATCTTCATTCATTTCATCATCAAACATAAGATACTATATTTAAACCAAAGTTACTAATAATTGTGGTTTTATAGGTGTTTGCAATGTTACTTAAATGTAAAAATACACACGTTACTAACAGTGTAAAACATTGCAATATGTATGCTATTTATGTGTAAGTTCATACAGGTCCTTAACGGTAATATCCGTTTCAAATAGTTTTATTAATTTTTTATTCTCATCATACAAAGCTAAGTCCGGAACAAACTTAACGCCATAATAAGCAAAAAAGAAAAATTCATAATCCCTGCCATAAACTTCTATATTTTTATAATCGGCAATATGATTTTCAGCATAAAATTTTCTAATGTTTTCCCAACTATGTGCCGGTGTAAGCATATATATTCTAATATTTTTAATTGAATCCATACCTGCTCTTAATAATTTCATTGTTGCTTTACAATGTTTGCAATCAGGGTCAAAAAACATTAAAGCAATTGGTCTTCCTTTAGGAATATTGTAAGTATTAAATATTGTTACAGAATCAACAGAAAGAATATTAAACGCAGGTATTGTAGGATATTTAAGATAGGGTAACGTATCTATTTTTTTTGCAGTTGTATCTGTATCTTTTTGTGCAATCGCATTATAATTAAAGAATATTGAAAGCATTAGAAGGGTAAGTAAATTTTTCATTGCTATTATTTTAAACTATTAAAAGTACAATTATATTGCCAAACAGACGTGTTTTTAGGTATATGGTTTAGAAATTAACGTCATTTCAACACTTTAAAGGGCGAAATCATTATTTATGATTTTACTATTAGTGATAGAAATTATTTTTTAATTATTTTTGCAGACTATTTTATTTAGTGAATGGAAGAAATTGCCGCAGGACCACTGCTTAATCTCATAAATACGCCTGACGACTTACGGAAGTTAAGCAAAAACCAATTACAGCAAGTATGTAATGAATTACGCCAGTTTATTATAGATTGCGTAAGTGTGCACGGTGGGCATTTTGGTGCCAGTTTGGGTGTTGTAGAACTAACTGTGGCACTTCATTATGTTTTTAATACCCCTACCGACCAATTGATATGGGATGTTGGACATCAAGCTTATGGGCATAAGATATTAACAGGTAGAAAAAATGTTTTTCATACCAATAGAAAATATGGTGGTATTAGTGGTTTCCCTAAACGTAGCGAAAGTATTTACGATGCATTTGGGGTAGGTCATTCTTCTACTTCTATTTCGGCAGCCTTAGGCATGGCATTGGCTTCTAAGTTAAAAAACGATGACCTTCGCAGGCATATTGCTGTAATTGGCGATGGTGCCATGACTGCAGGTTTACCCTTTGAAGCCCTAAACCATGCCGGTGTAAGTAATGCCAATATATTAATTATCCTTAACGATAACAATATGTCGATAGACCCTAATGTGGGGGCTTTAAAAGAATATTTAACAGATATTACGACTTCGCAAACATATAATAAATTTAGAGATGATGTTTGGAATATATTAGGAATGTTGCCTACAAAAGATTTCCAAAGATTAGCATCGAAAGTAGAAGCAGGGCTAAAAGGAGTTGTTTCAAAAAGCAGTAATCTTTTTGAGGCTTTAGGGTTAAGATATTTTGGACCTATAGACGGGCATAATGTACTTAAGCTTACAGAAACACTAAAAGGATTAAATGTAATACCAGGTCCCAAATTATTACATATAAAAACTGTAAAAGGCAAAGGTTATGGTCTTGCAGAAAAAGACCAAACCCTTTGGCACGCACCCGGTACTTTTGATAAAATAACCGGAAAAATAAATAAAAAAATCCCCTTAATTCCGGAACCACCAAAATATCAAGATGTTTTTGGATATACCTTATTAGAACTTGCTAAGGAAAACCCATTAATAATGGGCATTACTCCTGCTATGCCTTCCGGCAGTTCTATGAAAATAATGATGGATGCAATGCCGGATAGAGCTATTGATGTAGGGATAGCTGAACAACATGCTGTAACCTTAAGTGCAGGTTTGGCAACACAGGGCATAAAAGTTTTTTGCAATATTTATAGTTCTTTTATGCAAAGGGCTTACGATATGGTAATACACGATGTAGCTATACAAAGTCTACCTGTAGTTTTTTGCTTAGACCGTGCCGGTTTGGTGGGCGATGATGGTCCAACGCATCATGGTGCGTATGATTTAGCTTTTATGCGTTGCATACCCAATATGATTGTAAGCGCCCCCATGAACGAAGTGGAATTACGAAATTTAATGTACACCGCTTCTTTACCCGATATAGAAGCACCTTATGTAATAAGGTATCCTAGAGGTGCGGGGGTAACCGTTAATTGGCAACAACCATTTGAAATAATAAAAACAGGTACGGCAAGAAAAATTTGCGATGGTAACGATATTGCAATACTAACAATAGGGCATGTAGGTAATTTTGCTATTTCAGCATGTAAAATATTAGCCGAACAAGATATATATCCTGCTCATTATGATATGCGTTTTGTAAAACCGATAGATGAAATTATGTTACATGAGATAGCTCAAAAATATTCAAAAATAATTACAGTAGAAGACGGTACAGTTGTTGGTGGTTTTGGTAGTGCGGTATTAGAGTTTATGGCAGCGAATAATTATACACAACATGTAAAAATTTTGGGTATTCCCGACCGTATTATAGAACACGGTAAACCGGAAGAACTGCAAAAAGAATGTGGATACGATGCGTATAGTATTGCTGAAGCAGTAAAAGAAATGACTAAAGTATTTTTTGCAATTGATAAATAATATTAATTAATTTCAATAATTTATATAGTCAAGATAAGTATAAATTACAGTTCTTTTTTTACTGTATTATGGTTCTGCGAGGCTGCTATTGAAATTAATTTCTGTACTTTATATTTATTGTAAAATATATTAGTTGTTTAAGGTGTTTACATTGCAGAACATTTGGTAAAATCGAAACTGTTGACTCTTAGATAATACAGACAAAGTATAATTTATACGTTAAAATATAATACCTACATTTGTAAATTAATTAAACTCCCATTGACTACATTAGAACTTAATGTTTATGAAATTTTCAAAAATAAGCTTGGTGAAAATGAAGCTGCACTATAATTGAGTATTTTGATATGAAAACTGAAAACAAATTTCAGGGGAAAAAGATGTTTTACTTACAAAGCACGACAAAATTGAACTTATATCAAAAATAGAAAACGCTAAAACGTGTATGATAAAATGGTTTGTAGCTTTTTTTATTACAATTGTTTTAATGATTGCAGGATTGTATATTAAAATAAATAAATAAACTGTTTTATTGCACTTACCTGTAGCAAAAAGCATAACGAAAACTATAAAAGTATTTGCAATACCTTAAACAACTATAGACAATTTTTACACATTCTTCCGGATTTTCCGCACTGAATCAGGAAGAACGGAGAGACTAGGATAACTATAATCCTAATGTGAGCGGGTTTTTATTATATAAATTATTGATTATTATACTTAGCTTTTGCTCGTTATTTCTATATAAACTAAGTATGCCTATATTTACCCCATAATCGTCCTTTATACTAGTACCATTCATTTCTGCAACTATGGTTAAATATCTTATAAGAATAATTCATTAGTAAATATTACCCCCTACCCTACAAATTTATTAAAAATTCCATTGTGTCAACACCATCAGGATAATCGTTTAATGACGGTTGTTGAGATTTGCCGAATGGAGTAAAACCTTCACCTATTATTGTTTGTATATCATTACTAAGCTTTAGCTCATTTAATAAAGTATTTTTATCATCATAAAATCTATAATGCAATACACTTACAGCCGAAAATGGCAAGGCGTTTTCAACAAGTAATAGTGATTCATTACTCATATAAGGTACTCGGTTAAGTAGATAAATAGCCAAGTGATAATCATAATTATTTTTATACTTATTTAGGTCTGCATAGTAATTATATTTATTAAACGCATTTAGTAAGGGTACAAAATCATATTCTCTTGGCACGCAAATTTGGCTAACGTTCCTGCAACCCAGACCGTAGTAGAAATAAACATCTTCGCCCAATGCAAGTAAATCCGCTTCGCTTTCTGCCCCGTCTAAAATAGCAACGGAAGTTCTGTTTTTGCGAATTATATGTGGCTGTTTTCCAAAATATTGTTCAAAATAGCGGGCTGTATTATTACTACCTGTTGCAATATAGGCATCGCAACCATTTAATCTTTCCGCAATTTGTAGGTAATCCGCAAGTTCAGGCTCCCATGAAATCAATAATTTTATTATATAAGTAAGTAGCACCTCGTCTTTAGTAGATAATTTTAATAATAGTTGATGTCCACTCAAAAACCCACACAAAAAATCATGAAAGCCAACTAAGGGTATATTGCCTGCCATTACAATACCAACTTTCTTGGGGTTATTGGTAGGCATGTATTGTTTCATCCAAATAGTCAACTTATTTTTTTGCAAAAACTGTGCTATAATATTATTTATTGCCAACTCTATATGTGCCTCAGTAAACCATGCATTTGCTTGTGCAGCTCTAAATTTTACCTCCTGAATTTCTGAATTGTTTTCTTGCAAAAATTGACCTAAATCTGCCAGCAAATCAATTTTACGTTCTATCGTTATCATTGTTTTTCTATTTTAGTCTTGTAATCTAAATGTAATGTTTGTTAAATAATTAAATAATTTCAAAAAATTACTTTTTCCAAAGCAATGAATTTAGTGCGAAGTTGTAACTTTGCACTCAAATAAACTAAATAATATCTTTTACAATGGCAATCAAAATTACGGAAGATTGTATTAATTGCGGGGCATGCGAACCCGAATGTCCTAATAACGCAATATATGAAGGCGGTGTAGAGTGGACAATTGCTGACGGTACAAGTGTTACCGGTGCTTTTACATTAATGGACGGCACTGCTACCGATGCACATGCACCACATGCACCGGTAGGCATAGATGTATATTACATAACACCTAACAAATGTACCGAATGTCAAGGGTTCCACGATGAGCCACAATGTGCAGCCGTATGTCCGGTAGATTGTTGTATTCCCGATGAGATGTATCAAGAAACTGTTGACCAGTTGTTAGAAAAGAAAACTAAGTTGCATTTAAATTAGAAGCTTATTTATTTATAAGAAATACTTTTTGTGAAAGAACACCACTGAGCAGCCGTTTTTTGCTCTTTGGTGTTTTTTTGTAATTTAATAAAAAATGGTGAAACAGTACTTTAGTATAATCATGTAAGCATATTGCAAAACCATATACCTACATGGTTTTAGCTATATGGCATTACATTTACAATAACATCATCCCTGCCTTTAATTAGGCTTTCAGTGTTTTGTAAAGTAAAAAATTGCTTTTAACTCAACCAGTTGCAATTGGTTCACTCTATATGTACTGAACCAATTGCACACTACACTCTACGTCATTAAAAAGGGCTGATATGCTGCCCTTTTAATGTCGTAGGTATAAAATTAAGATACATGCTCTTTAGCACTAACAAATTCGATTGCTTTTGATACCATATTTTTAGAACCTATAAAAATAGGGGTACGTTCGTGCAATTCTGTGGGTACAATATCTAATATATTACCTGTTCCATATATTGCTTTTCCACCGGCTGCCTCAATAATAAAAGCCATTGGGTTGCATTCGTATTGTAAACGCAATTTACCTTTTACAGAGCTTTTATCTGCAGGGTAAATAAATATACCGCCTTTAATTAAGGTGCGGTGCATATCGGCAACCATAGAACCAATATAACGATGCGAGTACGGTCTGCTGTCTTCCTTATTGTTTTCCATACAATAATTTAGGTAGTTAATCATACTGCTATCGTATTTTACCCAATTGCCTTGGTTTATGGAATAAATTTTACCATTATCAGGACATTTTAAATTAGGGTGCGACAAACAAAATTCACCTATCGAAGGCTCTAAAGTAAAGCCATTAACCCCAATACGGGTAGCATACACAATCATGGTGCTAGACCCATATAGTATATAACCGGCAGCCATTAATTTATTACCCGGTTGCAGAAAGTCTTCTATTGTACAAGGTTTTCCTAATTCGCTTACTCTGCGATATATTGAAAAAATGGTACCTATCGGTGCATTTACATCAATATTAGAGGAGCCGTCAAGGGGGTCGAATAAAACTATATATTTTGAATTTGCTGAAAAAGTATCTTCAAAAGCAACTAATTCATCGTTTTCTTCCGATGCAATACCTGCACAATCCGGGCTCGATTTTAAGATGTTTATCAATGTTTCGTTGGCAAACACATCTAATTTCATTTGTACCTCACCTTGTATATTCGTAGCACCGTGTTCGCCTAAAATATCTACCAAGCCTGCTCTGCGTACTTGTTTGTTTATAATTTTACCTGCAAGCCCTATATCTCTTAAAAGAGAAGATAATTCGCCTGTAGCCTGTGGAAATTTTCTAGTTTCTCGGATGGTAAATTCATCCATTGTAATCAACTTTCTATGTTGCATCGTATTGATTATTTAAATTTTGTAAACTGCAAAATTAATAATTATATGCTAAATAATATATTTTATTATTTTCAATAATGCTTCGCTGGTTTTCGTGCATTTACTATATTGGTAATTATACAGGCTTGTTAAAAAAAATGTTTTTTTATTTTGAATATACACAGTTTAAATTTTATAAATACATTTATTATTTTACAACTATAGTCATGTTGTCTTTTTTCTCGTTTACAGGAAATATTATCACGATAAATTTACATTGCAGCTAAGAAATTCTATTAATTTTGCAAAAAATTTAAAAATATGCTACAAGTAGGAGACGAATTTAGACACAAATACAGCTATACACAGAACGATGTAGATACATTTGCAAAGGTAAGCGGCGATATTAATCCATTACATATAGACCCTGTTGCAGGTAAAGCAAGTATGTTTGGCAGAAACATTATGCATGGTTTTTTAGGTGCAAGTGTGTTCACTAAAATATTTGGTGCTTTATGGTATGCCGAAGGACATGTTTATATGTCGCAAAATTTAAAATGGTTTAAACCCATGTTTGTTGACACACAATATGAGGCAGTAATTAAAGTAAAAGAAATATTTAAAGAAAAAAACAGAGTTCTTTATGAATGTGCTGTTTATGATGTGGCTACCGGAGAACAAACGATTGGTGGTGAAGCGTTATTATTAAACAAACTACAATATATTTGGTAGTAATAATTAAATACTTAATAAAAAAACCGCAAAACGTAATGCTTTGCGGTTTTTTTGTATTGTATTTTTATTTTAAATTATATGAGTGATAGTAGATTTGTTTCAAAAAAATAAAACAACCCTAACAAAGCTATTCAATAACTTTACAGTCTATTTTGGTAATAACATGAAACTATTTCTTGCACAACAGAACTATCACATAGGTAATTTTGAGTATAATACAAGTAAGATAATTGAAGCAATTGAAGAGGCAAAAAGACAAAACGGCGATTTAATTGTTTTTTCAGAATTATGTATTTGCGGGTATCCGCCCAGAGACTTTGTAGAATTTACTGATTTTATAGAGCAGGGATTTGCAGCTATAGAAAAAATAAGATTAGCTGCAGATACAATTGGTGTGCTGGTAGGTTGCCCGTCTCGCAACCCAAAAGTAGAAGGTAAGGATTTGTTTAATAGTGCGTTTTTACTGTATGAAAACGAAATAAAAGGGGTAGCCCATAAAACGTTGTTGCCTACTTATGATATTTTTGATGAATACCGGTATTTTGAACCTGCATATAATTGGAATATATTAGAGTTTAAAGGGCTAAAGCTGGCAGTTACTATTTGCGAAGACATTTGGAATTTAGGCGACCACCCTCAATACAGAATTTGCCCTATGGATAAACTGATTGGACAACATCCGGATTTGATGATTAATTTAAGTGCTTCGCCTTTCGATTATATACATGCTACCGAACGAAAAAGTATTATAAAAAGAAATGTTTCAAAATATGGCATACCCATGATTTATTGCAATACTACAGGCTCACAAACAGATGTAGTGTTTGACGGAGGGTCTATAGTTATGGATGTTGAAGGTAATATAATAAAAGAATTGCCTTATTTTAAAGAAGATTTGCAAGAAGTAAATTATATAAAAACAGGCTATTTTAAAGAGCCAGTACGCATAAAAGCAAATGATATACCTTTTACGCAGATAATACCCGAAAATTTTGATGCAACTAAAGGTACTGAAATCATATATAATGCATTAATAAGCGGCATACAAGACTACTTTAGTAAAATGGGTTTTACAAAAGCTATTGTTGCATCGTCTGGCGGTATAGACAGTGCTGTGGTGCTTGCCCTTGCATGTAAGGCATTGGGTAGCGAAAATGTAAATGCATTACTATTGCCGTCACAGTATTCTACCGACCACTCGGTTGCCGATGCTATTGAATTATCTAAAAATCTTGGTAACCATTATGATATTATACCAATAAAAGACATTTTTAATCAATTTGATTTATCCCTTCAAAATGTGTTTCATGCTATGCCGTTTAATGTAGCAGAAGAAAACCTGCAATCTAGAATACGAGGGGCTTTAGTAATGGCAATGGCTAATAAGTTTGGTTTTATATTGCTGAATACGAGCAATAAAAGTGAACTTGCCTGTGGCTATGGCACACTATATGGTGATATGGCTGGTGGTTTAGGTGTTATTGGCGATTTGTATAAACAACAGGTATATGCTATAGCAAAATATATAAATAAAGAAAAGGAACTAATACCAAGCAATATTATTACTAAAGCACCAAGTGCAGAACTAAGACCCAACCAAAAAGACAGTGATAGTTTGCCTGAATATGATGTATTAGACCCAATATTATATCAATATATTGAAAGGCGGCAGGGTGCAAGAGAAATTATAAACAAAGGTAACGACCCTGCATTAGTAGCACGCATTCTTAAATTGGTAAATACAAACGAATATAAACGAAATCAGTTTTGCCCTATTATTAGAGTATCACCTAAGGCTTTTGGTTTAGGCAGGCGTATGCCGATTGTAGGTAAATATTTAAGCTAACGAATATATTAATTGTTTAACAAAAGTGCTTTAAACCGTTGAGGTATAAACTTATCTAACAATAAGATTTTTATTATGAAGTGGTTTGCAAGTTACTTTTGCATTAAATAATTGTATATTTTAATACATGCCTATATAATAAGAAATAATTATGTACTTTTGACATGTTTTTGTAATCAAATATGTAATTCAAATAGTAGTTTCACAAGATTATGAATAGTACATAATATTACAAATTAATATTTTGCACAATGCAACATTGGGAATTGTTTTTTGTCTTTTTAATCATATCATTTGTTTATTCTGCTGTTGGTTTTGGTGGAAAAAGCAGTTATATGATGATTTTGGGGCTTTATGCTTTTTCTAATAAAGAGATTTATTTAATAGCCGTTATTTGCAATATAATTGTTGTTCTATCCAGTTCGTATGTTTTTTTCAGAAAAAATGAACTCAATTGGAAGCGAATAGTTCCTATATTAGTATTTAGTATTCCTTTATCGTTATTGGGTGCAACCTTTAAAATAGTGCAAAACAATGCATTTATTATTTTAGCTTGTAATCTTTTGCTTATAGCTACTGTGCTTTTAATTAAATCGAAAGCAAGTGAGGTACATAAGGTTTCGGAAATAAATAAATATAGTTTTATCAAAGACGGCATTATTGGCGGCTATATTGGTTTTTTATCAAGTCTTTTGCATGTAGGTGGCGGTATTTTTTTAGCCCCATTATTAAATTTTAGGAAATGGGATACACCAAAAAAAATTGCTTCTACAGCAAGTATGTTTGTGCTGGCAAATTCTATTTGTGGCATTATCATGCAAACGCCTAATATACCTGTTAATTTAAATTATACCCGTTTAATAGTACTCTGTTTAGCAGTATTAATTGGTGGTCAATTAGGTGCAAGGTTTGGCGCTTATAAATTGAGCCTTTTAGGTATAAGAAGATTAACTGCTGTGCTTGTTTTTGTAACCGGTATCGAATTATTATTTAAATACTTGCCGGTTGTTTTACAAAATAAATGGGGATGGTTTTAAAAATGCAATTCTCTACCATTTCTTACCGATACTAAAAAAACATTTACCGACTATAAATTTTTATTAACCGATTATTTGTTTGCTTCGTTTATTGGTAGCCTATCTTTGCTTCATAATTAAGTATATGTACAATAATAGACTATTTATTCTTATTGGTATTTTTGTTTTTCAGGGCTTGTTGGCTATGGGGCAGTTTAAAATATCGGGCATTGTTTTAAATACAAAAAACAAACCGGTAAAGGGTGCAAGTGTATCGCTAGAAAACACACTTGACGGCAGCACTACCGACAGTCTTGGCTATTTTCATTTTACAACAGACGAAAAAGGCACACAAACAATTGTTGTTACCGATATAAGTTATGAAACGGCCGGACAACCAATTGAGATAAAAAGCGATATTAGCGATATTATTTTGCATTTAAAGCCCAAAGAAGCACAGGAATTGGGAATGGTAACAATAACAGCAGGTTCTTTTGAAGCCACAAACGATAAAACTAAAACGGTATTGAAACCCCTTGATATTGTAACTACTGCCGGTGCGAATGCCGATGTTGTAAAGGCTATTGAAACATTGCCGGGTACACAGCAAACCGGAACCGAGAACGGCTTGTTTGTGCGTGGTGGCGATGCAAGTGAAGCTGCAATAATTGTAGATGAAGTAGTGGTGCAGAATGCTTTTTTTAATAGTGCACCCGGTGTAGCTACTCGTAGTAGATTTGGAGCATTTCAATATCAGGGGGTGTCTTTTAGTAGTGGTGGCTACAGTGCAAGATATGGACAAGCATTGTCGGGTATTCTGGAACTGAATACTACCGACTTACCCGAAAAAAGTACCGTAAATCTGGGTGTGAATATGGCTGGTGTTTATGCATCGGGAACAAAAAAATGGGCTAACAGCAGCTTAGATATTGGCGGTAACTACAATAATCTTACCCCTTTTTATAAATTAGCTACTACTAATTTCAATTTTTATAAAGTACCTGTTGGTGGTGGCACAAATATTAGATATGTTTGGAAACCCAATAAAGACGGAATTCTTAAAATAAATGGTAATTATACCGACAATACAAGCGGGATAGCAATACCCAATCCTTATGCAGGTAATACGGTTGTGCCTCAAAATCCGTTTACGCATCAAGGCGACACTATCGATTTTGTAACTAAAGACCAAAATCTTTTCAGCAGTGTATCCTACAAACAAATGTTTAAAAACAAATACAGCCTTTATACAGCCGCCTCTTATAGCATAGACCAAACCAATAACACATTTGGAACTATACCCATAAACGAAAAAGATGAACGTAGCCAATACAGAATAGAAGGTAAGAAGTTTTTTACAAGCAGATTAAATCTACTCTTAGGCTCCGACATACAAAATTTCAGTATTGATAAAAAGTTTGATGTTTACGAACAGCAATTCACAGAAACACATACATCAGGCTATTCTGAATTAGAATGGACGCCTGTAAATAAAATAGCTTTTCGCCCGGGGCTTAGGTATGAGTACAGTGCATTATTAAAAGAAGGCAAGTGGGCTCCCCGTTTTTCTATGGCTATAAAAACAAGTAGAAATAGTCAGGTTTCATTAGCCGGTGGTGCCTTTTACCAAGACCCCGACAATTTTTATCTACTTGCCGGTAAACGCCCGGATATGCAGAAAGCGACCCACTATATTGCCAATTGGCAACTTAGCAAAAATGACAGAACACTAAGAATAGAAGGCTATTACAAAAATTATGAAGACCTGATACGCGAACCTTTTGCAATATACGACCCCAATAGATATAGGGTTTTAAGCGATACTACAACCGTTAACAACACAGGTCATGGCTATGCCGCAGGAGCAGAACTATTTTACAGAGATAAAAAAACAGTTAAAAATTTAGATTACTGGATTTCATATAGCTATATAGATACAAGACGCTTATATCAAAACTTCCCTTTTGAAGCTACACCCTCTTTTATTGCGAATCATAATCTTAACTTGGTTGCCAAATATTTTGTAGATAAAATACAAACCAATTTTAGTGCTACTTATACCTATTCCAGTGGTTTCCCTTACTACAACCCGGAGAAACAACCTACTTCTTCTAATTTTTTAAGCGACCATACGCCTGCATTTAATAATTTGGCTGTAACAGTGAGTTATTTACACACTTATGGTAAGTGGTTTACAGTATTCTATCTAAGCGTAGATAATATAACTAATTATCACAACATTTTTGGGTACAGATATAACTATGACAGTAAAGGTGTAGCAATAAGCAGTAATCCGATTGTGCCTGCATTGTACAGGTCTGTATTTGTAGGTGTAAACATGTCGCTTACACAGTTTAAAAAAGATGAACTTTAATTAATATTAAAATCTAAAATCAATACATTTTTACACTTATTTTTGCATAAAACAACTTAAATAGTATATACAAACATCTCATAAAACATGAAAAAAATTATTCTATTAGTAATCGTTACTTTCAGTTTTGCCAATGCACAAGCACAAGACTTTAAAGTTTTTTTAGAAAAAACATTTTTTGCATTTGATACCGCAACTAATTTAAACAGTAAAGTAGAGCAAAGTAATAAAATGGGCTTAATTGCTAAAAAATGGCCCACCGAGTGGACAACACACTACTACGCATCGTTATGTAAAGCAATAATTTCTTATACCGAACCCGAGGCAGCAAAAAGAGATGCCTATCTTGATGAAGCAGATAAGGAACATGATGAGGCTGTAAGCATTTTAGGCAAAGAAAACGATGAAACGTATGTATTAGCAGCTATGATAGCAAATGCCCGTTTAGCAATAGACCCAAGCCAACGATGGATGAAATACGGTAAAGTTTTTAGTGCTAATTTAGAAAGTGCAAAAGCTATTAACCCAGACAATGCCAGAATGTATTATTTACAAGGTACAGCAAAATTACATACCCCTAAAGCATTTGGCGGTGGTAAAAAAGCGGCTTTATCTTCTTTTGAAAAAGCGAATGAATTGTTTGCAAAACAAGAAAATAAAGATATTACTAAACCTTATTGGGGCAAAAAACAAAACGATTTTAATTTAGCAGATTGCAAAAAAGAGGACTAAAAATTTTTATAACCTATTGCAATTGTGCAAGTAAATTTTTTGCTTGCTGATGGTCGGGTTTTAGTTGCAAGGTTTTTTGTAATGCGTATTTTGCATCTTGTACATTTCCTGTTTTTATATATGCAAAGCCAAGATTATACCATATATCCGGATGTTGTGGGGCTGCCTCCGTAGCTTTTTTTAAACAGGTAATAGCTTCTGGCAATTGATTGTCCATACCATATTTTAAGCCCTTATCAAAAAAATACTTAGATATTGTTACCGATAAATAAGGTAATGAGGGGTGAACAGGAAAATACTTAATTACGGTATCGCAATCCATGAGAGCTTTATCCATATCTGCCATTTGTATATAAGCAATTCCTCTATTAAGATAAGGGGTAATATACTTTTTATCTATACCTATAGCTTTATTAAAATGGGCTATTGCCTTATGCAAGCATTCTTTTTTTATACTGTCGTTAGTAGTTGTTACGGCAATACCTAAATATGCAATACCTGCATTCGTATTTAGTAAAGTACTATTGGGGCATGTATTTATATCTTTTAAGAATAAAGTAGTATCTGTTTTCCAATCTGCATTCCTTGTTATGGTTTTATATGCAGCTGCCGGTATCATTATTCCTAATAAAATACATATTGTAACAATTGACAGTTTTTTATTTTTTATTTTTTCAATACCCACAGATATATAATAAGCAATAATAATTGCAAACCCCATAGATGAATGGTATATAAGTCTTTCGCCCATAGGGGCGCCAATATTAAAGAAAACATTACCAACCAAAGCAAGAAAAACAAAATAAAAAGCGAGTGCAAAAGCTAATACATGCCGTTTTTTTAACATTACAAACATTAAAAATAGCAATGCCGAATGAATAATTATTGATATCCAAACCATTATATTCCCGAAATCAGTATAAGGAATTTGTTTATAAGAATAATCGGATGATAAGGGGTCTGGGTAAAACAATAGTTTTATATAACTAAATAAGGTAGAAAATATAGTTGCATATTTTTCGCTAAGGGTAGCAAATAAGTAGGGGTTGTTTATTACTTCGGTTTCTACAACACTTTGCGCTGTTTTAACTGCAGATACTCTTAATAGTATATATATTAACAATGGCACTAAATAGATATAGGTAGCTTTAATGCTTTTATTAATACTAAAGTTCTTAAATATATAAAAGGATATAGGTAATAAAACTATCAACATTACAGCATACTCTTTTGATAACAATGCTAAAAAACAAAACAGAATTGCTGCCAGCTTATTAATGAGTTTTGAATTTTGAAGGAATTTAAGCGAATAAATAAGTGTTAGTAAAATAAATAATAAGGATAAAATTTCATCTCTGCTTTTTACATTGGCTACTACTTCGGTATGTATAGGGTGTATTATAAACAATAATGCTGCTAGAAACGCTACCAATACGTTTTTTTGAAAAACCCAATTTCTTAAAAAGTACAATAAAACTATTACTGATAATATATATAAAATTACATTTACTACATGCCTAAAATGCATATCGTTCTTTAATTTGGTTTCATGTCTTTGTTGGGGATTGACATCTGTAATAGTTGAATCTGCTTTTTCTTTATTTTCTATACCTAAAACCTGCTGTTCTAAAGCATAAGTAATAAGAGATAAAGGGCGATAGCGACCATTGGTAAGGTTACTGCTTTCTACATTTTCTTGGTGTGCGAAACTTTCGTAAGAGTCGCCAAGCAATAGATTAGGTATGCCCGCAATACCTGATTGTACATATTCGTTTTGGGTAACAACCATCATATCATCAAAAGCCCATTCGTTGCTAAATGTATTTGCATAAAATACAAAGCCTATTATTGCCAAAAATATAGCTTGTATTTTAAAGTCATAGAAACTAAAACCGGCTTTATTATTTTTTTCTAAAGGATGTGAAGGGACATTAATAGGCATTTCTTTTTTAGAAACGGTTGTTTTTATTTTCTTACTCATTCAATAATTTTATGCCTAAAATTATATAAAAATAAATAGAATTAATAGTAAAATAAAAGTAACTTTTCAGATTCTAAATAAAAAACGAATTTCCCTTTTCTGAATCTGTAGGATAATAATAACATATTTGTTCTAAAAATAATAATGCTACATCTTTCAAACTTAATGTGCAAAAACTTATGGCTATACCTATTTTTAACTCACAATGAGATGTAGCACCCATTCCCAATTTATATTGATTTAGGATGCTACATCTAAAACTTTCTTAATAAATTTATTATAAATATCAACCCGAAAATAGCGAGAATAATTAATATAATAAATGCTAAAAAATTAATGAGCCTAATTAAAAACCATGCTCCTACAATAATTAAACAGATAGACAAAAATATAACAATGAAATTCCTTACCATAAAAAATATTTTAATATAATGACACTATTTTTATCCTATTTTTTCTTCAAGTTCCATAATCAGTTCAAAGGTTTTGTCGTATTCTTTACTTACTTGTTCTTTTTTTAAGTTATGTTGTCTGTATTGTTCATCTAATTTCACAAATTCTTGTCTATTAGAATAAAATGCAGGGTCAGCCAATTTGGTTTCAAAAGCAGAAGTTTCAGAATTAAGTTTTCTTAGGTCTTCTTCCAGTTTATTAAAGATTTTCTGTTGTTTTAGTATTTCTTTGCGATAGGCATTAAGCTGGTCATTATTTACATTTTGTTTTGGGGCTTGTTTTTCTTCCTTTTTTGCAGGTATTGCTATTGGCTGTTTTTGTGCGGTAGCTGCTAATTGCTGTTCTCTTTTTAGTTTATCTTGTTGCCATACATTCCATTCTTCATAAGAGCCGGTAAATTCTTTTATTTCACCATCTTCTATATTCCATATTTTATTAGCTGTTTTGCTTATAAAATATCTATCGTGAGATACAAGTATCAAAGTACCTTTGTATTTATTTAATGCATCTATAAGCATTTCTACCGATTGCATATCCAAGTGGTTGGTAGGCTCATCCAGCATTAAGAAATTCCCTTTTGCAGCAATTGTTTTTGCCAGTGCTACTCTTGCTTTTTCGCCACCCGAGAGTACTTTTATTTTTTTAAATACATCATCTCCACTAAATAAAAAGCAACCGAGCAATTGTCTAAGTTCCAATTCGTTTTTACCGCTACCACACAGTTTCATTTCTTCTAATATTTCGTGTTCTATATTTAAAGATTCTAACTGATGTTGTGCATAAAAGCATTCTTCAACATTATGCCCCCATTTACGTTCACCTTCACAAGTTTCCACACCGGCAATAATGCGTAAAAGTGTAGATTTACCTTTACCGTTAGCACCTATTAAAGCAATCTTATCGCCACGATTAATTTCTGCACTTGTATGGTCAAGTATTTTTAATTGTCCGTAACTTTTTGAAATATCTTTTAGAGTACAAATAATTTTTCCGGGCTGTGTTGCTATATCAAAATTAATATTCATTACCGGCATGGTAGTATCCGGTGCTTCTATAACATCTAATTTATCTAATCTTTTTATGGCACTCTGTGCAGCAGCAGCTTTAGTAGCTTTAGCCCTAAAACGTTCTATAAAACGTTCCTGTTGTTTAATATAATCTTGTTGATTCTCGAACGCTCTTTGTTGTAAGGTCATTCGTTCAGCTTTTTCTTTCTGAAAGAAAGTATAATTACCACTATATTGATGTAAGTCTCTTTGCCATACTTCTACAATTTTTGTAACCATACGGTCTAAGAAATACCTGTCGTGCGATACGATAACCACACTACCCGGATAACCAATTAAATAACGCTCCAGCCATTCTATCGATGGCAAATCCAGGTGGTTGGTAGGCTCATCTAATAATAATAATTCGGGCTGTTGCAGCATCATTTTAGCAAGCAATACCCGCATACGCCAACCACCGCTAAACTGGTCGTAGGGGCGTTGCAAGTCTGCTGTTGAAAACCCAAGCCCTTCCAACACCTCAGCCGATTTATGTTCCATTTCATACCCGCCTGCCTGTTCAAAATCATGAAGTGCATGGCTGTAATCATCTAATAGTTTTTCGTCATCCGGCTTGCTTTCAAGCTCATTAATAATTCGTTCCATTACTTTTTCCACTGCATGTGCTTTTTCAAATGCCTGCATACCTACTTTAAGAATAGATTCATTAGTAGAAAAGCTTAATAAGTCCTGATTAAAAAAACCAAGAGAAACATCTTTGGGTTTATTTATTACACCGGCATCTATGGTATAAGCACCTGTCATTAAGCGTAATAAAGTAGATTTACCGGCACCATTGCTGCCAACTAAGCCAATACGTTCGCCGGTACCTATTTGCCAATTTGCTTCTTCTAAAATAGGTCTTGCACCAAAAAAGAATGAAATATTTTGTAATGAGATTAACATAAGTTCGCAAAGTTACCAATTGTAGTATATAGTTATTGTAGTGTTTAGGTTAAATTATAAAAAAAGTAAGATACTTGTTTATATATAAAATTTAAGTTTTTATTTTTTTTGAATATTCTTTAAATTTTTTTTGAAAAAGTGTAACCGCATTTAAAAGTAAGTAGTCTTAGTATAGGTAACATTTAAAATTATTATTAACAACAAAAAACAAATTTTATGATTGAATCAATTGTTCCTATGGTAGTTATGACAGGTATGTTTGCTATGATATTTGGTATAGTATATCTAAAAAGCAGAGAAAATTTAGCCTTAATAGAAAAAGGTATGAATCCTAAACAGAACAAAGCCAGTCCCAAACCGTTTCTAAATCTAAAATGGGGTTTATTGCTTATAGGGTCGGGTTTGGGTTTATTGTTTGCATTTATTATTGACAACGCTATTTTGCCTCACCACAATAAAATTATTGAGAATAAAATGATTTCAAAAAATGGTGGTCATGCTTTTGATATAAAAAGTAACAACGATAGCAGTAAAAACAATGGAGTAAAAACAATTATTGTAAAAGAGAATATAGGAGATAATGACAAAGATTCAATAGATGAAATAGCATTAAAAGATACATCTGCGAACAAAAAGAAAAGCAAAACAGAAATTAGTTTCAGTTCTTCAGGTAGCGATGATGAGTATGTTGCACTCTATTTTGCTTTAATTGCAATTGGCGGCGGGTTAGGATTGTTTATTTCTTATAAAATAGAAAAGAAAGAATGGTTAGATAAAAAGCAGGAGATAGCCTAATAATTGCCTGCAATCTAAAAATTAATAAAGGTCTAATAAATACTGTATAAACAGCATTCATTAGACCTTTTTACTAGGAATTAAATTATAGTACCGGTACTAATTCTGATTCTTCAATATCAAAAAACTCGTGTTTAGAATCTTTTACAGAATGTAAAAACTCTTTAGCGGGTTTAAATGCAGGAATAAAATGTTCGGGAATATTTACAGCAATATTTTTCTTAATGTTACGACCTATTTTAGCAGCACGTTTCTTTAAAATAAAACTACCAAAACCTCTTACATAAACCGGCTCTCCGTCTTCTAAAGAAATTTTTACTTCCTTAAAAAAAGTTTCTAACGTTACTAAAATGTCAACTTTAGGTATTCCTGTTTTTTCTGCTATGCAACCTACGATATCTGCTTTTCTCATAAAATATTTATTTATATTTGTTTTGAATAAAATTCTTTTCTTTGTATAAATATTATGCAATAATCAGACCATTGTTTTTTAAATAACAAAAATAGTATGAATTATTTTTCAACTATACTACTACCTATTATGCAAAAACAAGCAAGATGCTTTATTGTCAATATATTTGAGAAAAAGAAAAAAAATAAGTATAT
>CAIYTT010000085.1 GCA_903929195.1 uncultured Bacteroidota bacterium | reverse complement strand
TTTTTAATTTATCTTCGTTATTACAAAACAGTTAAAATAAGGGCTAAAAGGAGTAATGCATATTATTTTTAAAAAACATAGAGTATATTGCATTAGTATTTTTTAGTAACTTATAGATAAAAATTAAAATTATTTATTAAAGATAAAAAATCAATACAAATTGATTTTTATTAATTTTTGAGAGCAAACTTATTGTGAGATTTAAAATATTTATATTTTTTATTATTAGTGTAGTTTTATTTAACTGCTTCTCTGCAACACATGCTTTGCCGAAGCTTGTTGATGAAGAAGATTTTGAAACTACAGATACTACTCGTAAAACAACTACCGATAGTATTAGAGATGCGCATAATCGCACAGCCGACAGTATTAGAATTGCTCGTAAAAACCATACAGACAGCCTTACTAAAGCAAAAAAATATAAAGAAAGTAAGCACTATAAAGATAGTGTAAGCAAAGCTAAAATTGCTAAGGCAGAGCTAATAAAACAGAATAGAACCAAAGCATTAGACTCTGTAAAAAACATACGGAATTCAACAAATTCGCAATTAGCTGAAACCAGAAAAAGTAGAGCAGACAGCATAAAAACAGTACAGAAAAATAAAGCAGACAGCTTACTTAGAATAAAAAAATACAAAGCAAGTAAGCGATTTGCAGACAGTGTATCTATAGTAAAACGGAATCATACAGATAGTATAAAGATTGTACAAACAAAAAACAGAGACAGCATAAGTAATTATCGTAAGCATATTATGGATAGCACTAAAACCGTGCGTAAACATATACAAGATAGTACTAAACTAGTGCGTACCAAATATATGGACAGTGTAAAAATGGTACGTAAAATAAAAACAGACAGCTTGGCAAAAGTAAAAGCTGAAAAAGAACGATTGGCAAAAGCAAAAGAAAAGAAAAAACAAGAGGAACTAAAACTGAAATTAGAAATTAAATTTAAAACAAAACGAGAGCAGTGGACCAATAAATCCATGTTGAAAAAAAAGTGGTCGCCACAGCGGCGATTAGTTCAAAATGCCTTTACCCATTATAATTATTATTATAATGCCAATAAGAAAATGGAAGATGCATTGGTAAATATGCAACGAACGAAAAAAGAAAATTTAGATTCATTAATTGGCTTATACCCATTTGACCCAAATAAAGACTCGGCATTATTATCTTCGGATATGGACAGCATAGTAAGAAAAGCATCGATAGGGTTGCAAATACATGACCCACGTGTAAAATGGGCTAATGATATGTTCCTATTAATGGGTGAAGCTTATTACTACAAAGGGAGATATGAAAATGCTGCTACCTCTTTTCGTTATATCATAAGTAGCGATGAGGAGCAGAAAAAGAAAGATGCTCCTAAAACTTTTAGTTCGGGCAATGGCAATAAATCTAAAGAACAGCCATCAATTTTAGAAGAAGAACAAAAATCAAAACTTGATTTTCTAAGGCATAAGTCAGTGCATAATGAAGCTATTTTATGGCTTGCTCGAACCTATACAGAATCAAAAAAAATTGAAAATGCAGAAATGGTTATTTCTTTATTAGAAGGAGACCCTAACCTACCCGATGATTTAGTTGGTCGTTTAGCCGTTGAAAAAGCATTTGCATATTTGGCAAACCAAAATTATGAAGAGGCATCAAAACAATTGGATATTGTTATTGAAGATGGTTATTTGCCGGATTATTTAAAAATGAGAGCCGCATTTCTAAATGGTCAACTGGCACAAAACAGAGGAGATTTTGCAACCGCAATAACAAATTACGAAAAAAATTTAAGTTATTTCCCTAAAATAGAAATGGATTTTTATGCCAGAAAAAATATTGCTTATAATGCCTTAATGGCAGGTAATGATGTAGAAGAAGCAATGCGACCACTTAAAAAAGTGCTTAATGATGCTAAATATGTAAATTACTACGACCAAGTATATTATGTTTTGGGTAAAATAGCAATAAAAGCGGGCAAAACAGACGACGCCATTAAATATTTAAATAAAAGCATAAGTACACCAAAAGCAAGTAAAAAACAAAAGGCTCTATCTTTTGCAGCTTTAGGCGATGCTTATTATAGTGCTGCAAAATATCCGGTTGCAAAAAATGCGTATGACAGTGCCGCAAAATATGCTACCGGTAGCTCTAAAGACACAACCGGTTTAGCTTCTATACAAAGAGGAAAAGTTTTAAATGAAATTGTAGGCCCTACAAATATCATACATGACCAAGACAGCTTAATGGCTTTGGCACAATTAAGTAAAAAAGAACAAACGGCTGCCGTACGTAAGTATTTACACTATTTGCAACAAATAATACAAGACAGTATAGATAATGCTATGCTAGCAGGCAATACAATATCAGTAGCAGAGCCGGCAAACGATAATACAGAAGCAAGCAATTGGTATTTTTCAAGCCCAACACAAATACAACAAGGTAGTGCAGAATTTAAGCGTAAATGGGGTAACCGCCCACTTACTGATAATTGGCGACATGCAACTAACCAAAATATTGTAAGCACTAAGCCCGATGATAATGAAGAAACAGTTGGTAATACGCCGGCAGAAGATAATGGCTTGCCAAGCGAAGAATATTTATTAAGTAAAATACCTAATAAACAGGACCAAAAAGATATATCGAACAAAACAGTGCAAAAAGCATATATACAATTAGCTAAAGCTTATTTTAAACAATTGGAAGATTATGTGCAAGCAAGTACTACCCTTGATTTATTAGATAAAAAATTCCCGAATCATAATCAAAAAGAAGAAGAATTATATTTAAGATACCAAATAGCACTTGCACAAAATCAATTAGCAAAAGCCCAAACCTACAGCGACCAATTATTAGATAAGTTCCCGAAATCGGTATATGCGGATATATTAAGACCTAAGTATAACAATAAATCGGAAGCACAGAATTCTACAGTTAAAGTTGCAGAATTTTATGAGGAAACCTATAATATGGTTTTGAAACATCAATATACAGAAGCAATGGTGCGTATAGAACTTGCTAAAAAGCAATATGACAATCTTACTTTTAGCAAACGATTTAAGATATTAGAAGCAATGGCTTATGCCGGTGCCGGCAACTATGATAAAGCCGATACCACTCTTTTAGAATTTAACAAACTATACCCGGGCGATACACTTAGTACTTGGTCTAATTCTGTAAAAGAATATATTGCTGTTGTGCGCAAAAGTGGTTTCCCTGCTTGGTATAAAGAAACCCCTCCGGGAGAAAAAGACAATAAAATAGACGGCAAAACAGATAAAATGATTGCTAAAAATGATTCTGTAAAAAAAGTACCTAAAAGTGATATTCCTTCTTTTTATGCGTATAAACCTGCCGATGAGCATATTTGTATTGTAGTTTTGCCCGGCTTAGATGGCAGAACGGGTGTTTTAAAACAAAATTTAACCACGTTTAATAAAACGAAATACCCGGATGCTGCTTTAGATATAAATATTGATTTCTATGGAATGCAACAAACATTAATAGTATTAAAAAAATTCCCAAATGCAGATACAGCAAAAAAATACATGAACGACTTAAAAATTGCGGATGTATTGCACGATTATAAACCGGAAGAATATCAAGCATTAATAATATCAAGTAATAATTACAAAAAATTATTTGCCGATAAAAAATTATTGCCTTATTTGTCTTTTTACAATACTGCTTACAAATAAACCAATACTTAATTAATAAAAAGTAGGTGGCTAAACAAAAAGTATGCTGTTTTATGGCACCATCTATAGCATTTATTTTATTAAGCTAAACGACATTTATATCAATTAGACATTTTATATAAATATCTAATTGATATAATAGTCACTTTTGATGCATTAATGATATTAATGCCAAGTTGATTTAATTAAACATCAACAAACGTACTAATTAATCATTTTTTAAATCTTGAATATCTAACATTCCAACTGGTAACCCGTTTTCAGTTACCAATATGGTATCAACATTTGTTTTCTTAAAGATAATAGATGCCTCATTTAATAATGCATTGGCATCAATACTAATAGGTGTTTTAAATTCATGGTCATTAAGATTAGAATTTAAAATTTCGCCACCCTTTTGTATTAATCTACGTAAATCACCATCTGTAAATACTCCTTTTATACTACCATCGGCATTTACTACAGTAATAGAGCCAAAACCATATTCAGTCATTTTAACAATAGCATCTTTTATATTAGTAGATGCAATTACAACAGGATTAATATTATTTATTGCATCCTTTACTTTTACAGTCATTAAGCGGGTATCGCTTAAAAATTGCTCTGTACCTAATGTTGTAAAATTATTGTCTGTTAAGCCTTTTAGTATTTTAAGAGGTACTGTAATAGTATGTACACCTAAATTAATAGCATTACGCACATGTTCGGAATTACGTACAGAGCTAAACATAATTTTTGTATTGTAACCATAGTAATTTACTGCAGTTACACATTGCTCCACCAAAGCTAAAGCATCGTGTCCTTGGTCTTGCAAACGCCCCACCAATGGGCATACATAAGTTGCACCTGCTTGCATAGCCATATAGGCTTGTTGCAACGTATAAACTAAATGTACATTTACAAGCAAACCTTCTTTACGCAATAAATTACAGGCACGTACACCCTCTAAAGATACCGGTATTTTAAATACGGTACACTTAGGGTCAAGACCTAAATCTAATTGGCGGCGTGCTTCCTTTACAACATCTTCTGCAGTATTGCCCAAAGCTTCAATTTGTAAAATGGGTGCTATTTTAGATAATCTAACTATCATACCGTCTATATCTGTTATGCCTTCGCGTTGCATAAAGGTAGGTGTGGTAGTTAAACCTGTAAGAAAACCCAATTTAAAGCCTTCTTCAATTTCTTTAATATTGGCTGAATCAAGATATAATTCCATTTTAATTATTTTTTATTTAATTTAATAGTAAAAGTATGTAGCAAAAGTAATGTTCTTTGTCATTTACTTTATGTTCTTTGTTGTTAAATAAAGTATTTAATCAAAATTTATTACAGAAACAAAAAAAATGGGTCAGTAATAGCATTATAAAAAATAAATTTGTTGTTTTTATATCAATAAAAAATACCTTTGCAACAGAATCCAATAAAAAAATATTTTTGTTGGATGAGAATTTTTATATACCTTTGCAGTCCTTAAAAAAAGTAAATTAATGGCAAATCATAAAGCTACCAAAAAAGATGTCCGTCAGAGCGAAACACGCCGCGAGAGAAACCGTTATTATGGCAGAACTACACGTAATGCAATTCGTACATTATTAGCTATTGAAAATAAAGCAGAAGCAGAAGAGAAATTAAGTAACGTTATATCAATGATAGACAAATTGGCTAAAAGAAATGTAATACATAAAAATAAAGCCGGTAATCTTAAATCAGGTATCTTAAAAAGAATTAATGCTTTAGCTTAATATTTTCTATAAAATTTAATAATTTTATTTTTTTAGCAATCTCTTTGAGATTGCTTCTTTGATTTATAAAAAATAGGCTTGGATATGTTTTTTATATTTTATAAATAGACAGCACAAACACCTATATATAAGTGTTACATACGTCCTAATAAGGCATATGTATTGCAAACTGGATGACTGATATATTTATATAAAATAAATAAAACCCAAGTAGCGTACTAAATAAAATTAATATTTTTAAGGTGCAAGTCTATATTTATACCACTTTTTATCCTCAGAGTCAAATGTAAATAAGATTCTATCATGCATACGGTTAGCCCTACCTTGCCAAAACTCAATACTCTTAGGTATTACTCTATAACCGCCCCAATGTGGTGGACGAGGAATATCTAAATTAGAAAACTCTTCGGCATATTTGGCATAATTAGTCTCAATTATTTTTCTGTGAGGTATAACACTACTTTGTGGCGATGACCATGCACCTAATTTACTACCCTCCGGTCTCGAATTGAAATAAGTATCACTAACTATATCTGTAACTTTTTCTACCGTACCCTCAATCCTAACTTGTCTTTCTAATTCTTTCCAATAAAAAAGAAGAGCCACATTTACGTTACTTTTCATTTCATTACCTTTAGCACTTAGGTAATTAGTATAAAAAACAAACCCGGCATCATCCAATTCTTTCAATAATACGGTGCGAGCATGTGGCGTATTTAAGGCATCAACCGTGGCTAATGTCATTGCATTTACATCGGTTATCTCCGCCTTTTCAGCTTCAAGAAACCAAGTATTAAAAAAAGAAAGAGGTTCTTCGCCTACAATTTCTTCATCTAATTCCGATAGCATATACTCTTTACGAATATCTGCAAGATTCAATTTTGAATTATGCAAAGTATTATTTTTTATCTTCTGTACCTAAGTACTTTATCATAACATATATCAATTCTATGCCCATTAATAAAGTAAATAACCATACTAATGTAGGACCTACATTTTTATTGACAGTATCGTAAAAAGCACCAAGTATTAAATTATTCATGTTTTATAGATTTTACGGTGCAATATACAACCTACATTTCAAATTTTAGTATAAAAAAGCAGGATTTTTAGTTTTTATAATCTTTTTTAGTTAGTTGTGCAATTTTTTAATATATTATTCTGTATTTTAATCGCAACATATTATATTTTTTATGCGAATTTTTTTTATGCAATATATTCTTTATAAACTCATTAAGACTATTTACTTTAACTTTAGCCCATAAATAAAAAAATATGGAAGAAAGTAAGCGACAAAAACAAGTTGCAAAACTTGTTATGGAAGAAATAAGTGATATTTTTCAGCGTGAAGGTGTAAATATTATTAATGGTGGAATGGTTTCTATTGTAAAAGTAATGGTAACACCCGATTTATTGGAAGCAAGAATTTATCTTAGTTTTTTTAATGTAAAAGATATTCAAACATTACTACAAAAAATTAAAGACCAAGGTTGGGAATACAGAAAACTTTTGGGGCAGAGATTAAAAAACCAATTACGTAGAATACCAGACTTGATTTTTTATAATGATGACACTGTTGAACATCTCTTTAAAATGGAGGAATTGTTTAAAAAAATAAATGAAGAAAGAGAATCTTTTAAACAATCAACCGAACAAGCCGAATGAATATTTTGCTTATAATAAATGTAGCATGGCGATATGTTTTTGGAAAACGTAGAGCTAATGCTACTACTATTCTTTCCAGAATAAGTATGGTTGCCATTGCTGTAGCAAGTGCAGCTATGATAATCTTATTTTCTGTATTTAACGGATTTGAAGCATTGGTTAAAGATTTATATAAAGCTTTTTACCCCGATATAAAAATAAGTGTGGTGAAAGGAAAGTTTTTTAATCTTCAGGATTTAGATATAAAATATATTTATGGATTAAAGGGGGTTACTGCTCTTTCTTTTATTATTGAAGATAATGTACTGGCAAAAGAGGATAATCTACATACAAATTCAAAAGATAATCAGAAAATGCTTACACCTACGTTGAAAGGTATTGATAAATATTATTTTAAAGTAAATGATATTCATAAATATTTATTGGTTGGTGGAGCAGATTCTGTATCAGAAGGTAATCCCAATACAGCATTATTAGGCAAAAATATTATGCTTGATTTAGGTGTTGACGTAAATAACGTATTTAGTTTTATTTTATTATATTATCCAAATCCCCAAGTTACAAATCCGGAATTAGACCCTACCAATGCCTATCAAACGCTTAGATTGCATCCGTCAGGTGCTTTTAAAGTAGAAGAAGAGTTTGATAATAAATATATTTTAGCCCCTTTTGCCTTAGCACAAAAACTATTTCATGAAGAAGGAAATTATTCTTCAATAGAAATAAAAGCAGCTCCGGAATACGTAGATGAACTAAAGAAACAAATTGAATTGTATTTAGGAAAAAAATATGAAGTAGCTACCAGATACGAACAAAATAAAACAATATATATGGTAATGAATGCTGAAAAATGGGCAGTATATGCAATTTTATTATTAGTTTTAATTATTGCAAGTTTTAACATGGTGGGGGCTTTATCTATGTTAGTTCTTGAAAAACAAAAGGATATAGCAATATTAAAGGCTATGGGAATGAAACATGCAGAAATAAGAGTACTCTTTTTGTTTGAAGGAATGCTTTGGTCGTTAGCAGGTGGTATTATAGGCTTGTTATTAGGCTGTGGTATTTGCTTTTTACAACTTCAATTTAAGCTTATAAAGCTAAAAGGTTTTCTAATTGATTCTTACCCTGTAAAAATTGAATTAGCAGATATGTTATTGGTTGTAATTACAATAATTGGTGTAGGATTTTTTGCAGCTATCTATCCGGCAATAAAAGCAGCAAAAACATTTGATATTACCTTAAAAACAGCATAGTGTTATTCAATAAATGAATGTATTTTTGTTATCAATAATTTCAATTAATTAATTCGTTAATAAACGATTGTTCTCAATCAAAATAATGATAATTTTACACTCAAATTAAAACAATCGGTACCTACTATAATGAAGAAAATAATACTTATTTTAGTTTTTTTACTTCACAATCTAATTTTATTTGCACAAAAGCAAGGGCAATCACTTATTGACTCTTTGCAAACTGAATATAAATCTGTAAATAATGATACTGATAAAGCATTGATTTTAATTATGTTATCCGGTTCGTATAGTTCTATTTCCCCAGACCAAGGAATAAAAACCGGACAAGAAGCATTAGAAATTTCAACTCGCGTAGCATGGAAAAAAGGAATTGGATGGGCACAAAATAATCTTGCTATAAATTATTTAGCCCAAACTGAATACGGTACATCATTAGAATTTGCTCTAAAGGCACTTAAAACTTTTGAATCAATTGGTGAAAAAAACGGTACTGCTCTAAGTATGACTACAATTGCGAAGGTGTATTGTCACCAAGGCAGCCCGGCAGTAGCCTTAGATTATGATAATAAAGCAATAAAAATATTTGATGATTTAGGTGATAAAAATAATGCAGCTGCCACATTAAGCGATTTAGTGCCTGTATATTATTCATTAGCCAATTATACTAAGGCTATGGATTGTATTTATAAATCTCTAAAAATATATGAAGAATTAGGTAATAAATATGGAATTGCAAAAAATTACAAATATATAGGTGATTGTAAAAATTGGTTGGGAAATAGTACTGAATCATTAGATTGGTATTTTAAAGCATTGAAAATTAATGAAGAATTACAAGACAAAAACGGGATTGCACGAAATTTAGAAGCAATAGGTACTATTTATACGGCACAAAAAGATTTCTCGAAAGCATTAAAATATAAATTTCAAGCACTCAAATCGTTTGAAGAATTAGGCGATAAGTATTTAATAACCAATTTTTTGGGCAGTATTGGTAATACATATCTTGAAATTGCAAAAAATGCAAATACTCAATTAGCAACAGACAGTCTTATTTTCGAAACAAAATTTGCAAATTTGCATAAAGCATTAGAATATGGTTATGCTGCAATAAAAAACGGTACCGAAATAAATGCTCAAACTTTTGTAGCCACCAGTTATGGTATTATTGGTGAAGCCTATTTAGAAATAGCACGCGATAGTATAGATAAAATTATACCGGACAGCATTGTTTTTAATACACAAAAAACAAATCTTGCAAAGGCTATAGAATATTTAAGTAAAAGCATTGAAACATCTCAATCTATAAGTAATTTGGTTACTATAATCAGCTATAGCAAAAGCCTATCTGATGCCTATTGGCTTGCAGGAGATTACTTAAATGCGTTACATAATTTCAAGTTGTATTCTTCTTTAAAAGATTCAGTTTTTTCGAGCCAAAATAAAATAAAAATTACAAACCTTGAAACACAGAGAGACTTAGAGTTAAAACAAAAAGATATTGAATTAAAAGATAAACAATTACAGATAGATAAACTGGAGGTTGTAAAAAAGAAGAATGAAAGAGTCTTTTTTATTATAGGTATTGTTTTGTTGGTAATTGTAATACTAATCATTTTTAGAAGTTTTAAAACACAAAAAACAAATAATAAACAATTAAAAATAGAGAAACAAAGGTCTGATGATTTATTATTAAATATTTTGCCTTCTGAAGTTGCAGATGAACTAAAAAATAAAGGTAGTGCAGATGCTAAATATTTTGATAATGTTACTGTTATTTTTACTGATTTTAAAGGCTTTACTACAATAGCAGAAAAACTTACGCCACAACAATTAGTAAATGAATTGGATACTTGTTTTAAAGCTTTTGATGATATAATTGGTAAGTATAATATAGAAAAGATAAAAACTGTAGGTGATGCATATTTAGCAGTTGCCGGCTTGCCAACCGAGGACCCAAAACATGCATATAATGTTGTAAATGCTGCTATGGAAATTTTACAATTCATGAAAGAAAGAAAATCTCAAATAGGAGAGGTTACTTTTGATATAAGAATTGGAATACATAGCGGTAGTGTAGTAGCCGGAATTGTTGGTTTAAAAAAGTTTGCTTACGATATTTGGGGCGATACTGTTAATACGGCTTCGCGTATGGAACAAAATAGTGAACCGGGAAAAATTAACATTAGCGAAGCTACTTATAATTTAGTAAAAGATAAGTTTGAATGTGAATTTAGAGGAGAAATAAATGCAAAAAATAAAGGTGATTTAAAATTGTATTTTGTTACCGGTTATGTTGCAGAACCACATTTAAATTATGTTATAGATTTAAAACAAGGCAAGTAAAATATATTCTTTATAGATTACTTAATTGGTTTTCAATTTGCAAACATGTATTCTTATTGTTTAAGAAAAATAAAGTAACGGACGTCAAATAAGGTATCTTTTCTCAATTTTATTGTTATCCCAAACAGGACCCCAATATAATTGGCTTTTGGCAATACTATATGCTATGCCTAAATAAAAAGGCAAGCTTACAGTGAACTGCATTAAGCAAAATATCGATACATATAAAATGCTTAAACGGAAATAATATATTATATTTTTGCCTGTCTGCAGTTAATAAGACAAATAAATCTTTATTGTATCAGAAATTAATTAGAGTTTCAATTAATGTTCGTTTTTTTATTATTTTTATCTTTTTCAGAAAAATATCACAAAGAACGCATGTTTAAATCTACTATTTTATTTATTATTTTACTTTTTCCATTCTTTTGTATTGCCCAGAGAATGCAGGTAATAAAAGGAAAAATCGTTGACAAGGAGACTAAAACACCCTTAATAGGTTGCACTGTTGGCATTAGTGATATAAAACCACCGTTAGGTACAGTTACAGATAGTAATGGTGAATATATTATTTATAATGTGCCTGTAGGTAAGCATACGGTAATAATAACTTATTTGGGGTATGAAACTCGCACCCTACCCGATGTATTAATTACTACAGCACGCGAAGTTATTTTGCCTGTAGAGCTTGAAGAAAACATAAACACAATAAAAGAAGTTACGATTACAAGCAAAAGAGAGCATATAAATGAAATGGCAATGGTAAGTGTAAAAACGTTTGATGTACAAGAAACAGAACGCTATGCCGGTAGCCGAAGCGACCCTGCACGCATGGCATCTAATTTTGCGGGTGCACAAGGCGGTGATGACTCAAGAAACGATATTGTGATAAGAGGGAACAGCCCCCAAGGTGTTCTTTGGCGTATGGAGGGTATTGATATTCCAAATCCGAATCACTTTTCAATTCCGGGTACTACCGGTGGTCCGGTAAGTATGCTTAACAACAAAACCTTATCTAACAGCGATTTTTTCACAGGTGCTTTTCCCTCGGAATACGGTAATTCAATAGCTGGTGTTTTCGATTTAAAATTAAGAAACGGCAATAATGATAGATATGAATTTACAGGGCAGCTTGGACTTCTTGGTACAGAAATGGCTGCCGAGGGTCCTATTTCACAAAAAAGCGGCTCTTCTTTTTTAGTTAACTATCGCTACTCTACTTTACAGATTTTTCAAGGCATGAATATTAAAATAGGTACTACTTCAATACCTAATTATCAGGATGCCAGTTTTAAATTTAATTTCCCATTAGGAAAAAATGCAAATCTCTCCTTTTTCGGATTGGGTGGTTTAAGCAGTATCAACCTAATAGTGAGTACCTTAACTACACCAACCACACAACTTTATGGAGAAAGTGATAGAGACCAATATTTTAAATCAAATACAGGACTAATTGGTGCTAATTATAATTATACAATCAATAAAAATACTTATACTCAATTTACATTAGCAGTTTCTGATAACGATATTTGGGCACATCACGATAAAGTATTTCGTAATGCAAGTTTTGTAGTTGATTCACCCTTAAAACCAATCTTAGGTTACGATTTTAATACTGCAACTGCTGTAATGCATTGGTATTTAAATAAAAAATTATCTGCAAAACAAATATTGAAATTTGGCATTGTAAATAATCTATACACAGTAAATTATATTGATAGCAGTCGACAATACCCTACATCAAGAATGGATTGGCAGCAAAGAGAAAATTATTTGGGAAATACGGATTTAATACAAGCCTATATACAATATAAATATAGACCAAGCGATAAGTTTACAATCAATGCCGGCTTCCACGCCCAATACCTTACTCATAATCAATCAAAATCGTTAGAGCCTCGTTTAGGAATTAAATATAATATAAATCATACTAATATTATTACAGCCGGGTATGGTTTGCACAGTCAAATGCAGCCTTTATATCAGTATTTTGCTCATTTACCAGAAAATCAACCAAGCATAATGCAAAATTACAATATTGATTTTACAAGAAGTCATCATTTTGTTTTAGGATACGACAAAGCATTATCTTCTAAACTACACCTTAAATTAGAAACTTATTATCAATATCTATTTAATGTACCTATTGAAACCAGAATAGGTTCCTCTTATTCTGCATTAGACCAAGGGTCGTCCTACTCACGCGATTTTCCGGATACACTTAAAAATAAGGGGACAGGCTACAATTACGGCTTAGAACTAACCTTGGAAAAAGGTTTCAGTCATGGCTTTTATATCTTGTTCACAGGTTCATTATTTGATTCTAAAGCGAAAGGAAACGATGGTAATTATTACAATACAGATTACAACAGTAATTATGCGTTTAACATACTGGGTGGTTATGAAAAAAAGTTGGGCGAATATAAAACTTTAACAATAGGTGGAAAAATGACCTGGATAGGCGGTAAGCTTTACTCGCCTGTTGATACCCAAGCCAGCAAAACATTAGGCGATATTGTTGTGATAGACAAAGAACGAAATACATTAAGATTTGCTCCCTATTTCAGAACAGATTTAAAAATAGGTATGAGGTTCAATTCTAAAAAAGTAACGCATGAAATTGCTATTGACCTTGTAAATATATTTAATACAAAAAATATTCTATCTTTAACCTATAGCTCCGATTTAGCTTCGCAGGGTGCTGCATATCCCTTTTTTACTCAATACCAATTAGGTTTTTTACCAATATTTTATTACAGAATAGATTTTGGTACAAAAGCAACCCCAAAAGTGAAAAAATAATAAATACGTTCAGAATTTACACAAAATAATTTGACAACTTTCATGCAATATTTATCAGAAAAGTGTCTAAAAACAAGGGTTTAACATAATTTTCTTAATTTTTAAGGCATAAAGCTCTGTAAATTTTTAATTTTGCAGTTAATTAGCATTACTATGGGTAGATTTGATATGAAGAAGTTGAAGTTAGTTGACATTAAATATGAAAATAATGATGACTCACCTATTTATTTAAAAGAATCTTTTGAAACATTTGATGAAAGCATATTAGAATTAGGAGATATTACAAGTATTTCAAAACCAATTAATGCACTTGTTGCTATTTTTGATTTAGAAAGTTTCACCATATTCTGCAATCAAATAGACCCTCAATTACAAGTTCCGGAATTTCTAAGTATCTTTTTAAAGTGGATTTTTAATGAACTAAGAGAAAGTGTAATAAAAGAAAAGTATGAGTATGGTTATAAAACCTATTCGAAACTTCCTTTTTTTTGCAAATTTATGGGTGATGGTATCTTATTTATTTGGGATACCGAAAATATGGGTGCCGAGGAGGTCTGTAATGTTATTGTATCACTCAATTTTATCTGTTATCAATACGCAAACGAGTTTGTGAATAATATTTCAGAATTTATCATTTCGCCTCCTGTAAAATTAAGGTGTGGTGTTGCAAGAGGTATTGTTTATAGCGTAGGTAATGGCAACGACTACATTGGTGCATGTATCAATATGGCTTCCCGCTTGCAAAAAATGAGCCTTTTGTCATTTTGTTTTTCTAAAAGAGGAGTCAATTTTAAAGGGGTTAATGATTTTATTCAAGAAATGTTTCTCATTAAAAAAGTTGAAATAAGAGGTATTGGAGCATCGGAATTAGTAGGGGTTCTTAAAGAGGAATATGATAATTTACCGGATGAAGAAAAAAAAATGTTCAAATAATATTCATAGAAAGCAATAAAATGTTACAATTACAAAAGGTGCAGCATATTGCCATTATTTGTTCAAATTACGAATTATCTAAGTCATTTTACACAACAATTTTAGGATTCGAAATTCTTGACGAAGAATATAGAGCTGAAAGAAATTCTTATAAATTAGAACTTGCTTTAAATGGGAATTATATTATTGAGCTTTTTTCTTTTCCCAACCCGCCTGAAAGATTATCGTTTCCTGAAGCAACAGGACTTAGGCATATTGCTTTTGAAGTAGAAAACTTAGATGAAAGCATACACTTTTTAAATAAAAACAATATATATTGTGAACCAATTAGAATAAACACTACAAACAGTAAGCGCTTTACTTTTTTTAATGACCCCGATAAATTGCCAATTGAACTTTGCGAAAAATAAGACAGTTGATTCCTATAAATAACAGAAACCTGAGCAATAAAACTCAGGTCTCTTTTTATATATAACTTCGTATTGTTTATTGTGTTAAAAAAATCTGATATGGTACTAAGCCAATGTTTAATTGCGCTTGATTGTCGCAAGAACCATTACCGTAATTAAGAACTCTTGGACCATTATAACCTGCAACATTAACTACACCCGATTGGCAATAGTAACAACCATTAATACCGAGTGAAAATTTCAATGGAGTAGCAATATTGAAACCGAATTGATGCAAATTTGCCCTTGTAAGTGTTGCATTACCAGAAATAGATAGCACATCATCGTTTCTATCTCCTGTAGATGCACCAGCAATCCATCGTCTAAGCAAAGTACCTTTCCAACCAATATATTGATTAGGTGCAGGATTTAGAGAATCATCAACTGATACTAAATAATACCAATTACCAATAATTGTAGTATCTACTCTTGTGAAATTAATTTTTCCTAATATTTGAATATCATCTTGATAATAATTTTCAAAAGAAACGGTGTGTACCGAACCGGTATCAATATAATGCCCATTATAAGTAATAATAATATTTCCTCTGCGTTTTTTTCCATCCAGACATACGCAATCTGTAGCACCAAAACTAATATGAATACGGTGTGGAGTACTTGCTGTATCGGTGGCAACAATAGCACACGTGCCAATTACCCCCGATGTACGTAAAAATGCGCCATTATAATTAAAACAGGCAGCATCTGCAATAGAAATTATATCATTATTTATCAGTTCTACACGCGATGCATCCGATGCATAACCACCATTATCATCAACATCTGTTAAACCGTTACTTTTGTCCTGTTTGCAAGATGCAGCAAAAAATACTACGGCAATCACAACAAAAAAAACACGCTTATTCATTTTCAAAATACAATTCATAAATTAATTATTTTGGCTCTTTTTCTTAAAAAAAACAATTTTGACGCTAATATACGAACACCAATTTATGTTGCAACAATTTTATTAAAAATATAAAAAAAGGCGGAACAAAATATCCGCCTTTAGAGTACTTTAATTTTCATTTTATTATGGTAATGAAATAGTTCTAGTTTTACCATTTGCTAATGTTACGATAGCAATATTATCACAATTCGGAGTATCACCATAATTTAATACCCTATTTAAACCATCGGGAAGTGTGAATGTTATTGTTCCTGCTTCTATCCATTTACAATTATGAGCAACAATTAGTGGTGTTGTATTAGAAATAGTTGTTGTAACATTAGTACCATTTGCACGAGTTATTTTTCCATTTCCTGAAATACTATATACATCATCACTGCAATCTGTTGGTGTATTATATCCATTTGTCCATGTACGAACTCTTGACCAGCTAGCATAAATAGTACCGCCACCGGCAAGTGTTACAGAACCTGTAACCGAAACATTAAAATAAGGTTGCCCTAAAGCATTATGTCCCATATTTGTAACTGTTTTTGTACCGGTTACTTTATTATCATTTTGATAGAAATTATCGAAAGTAATTGTATGTACAGAACCGCTGTCTGCATAATTACCGGTATAAGTAATTAATATTTTACCTCTTCTTGTTCTTCCATCTAAACAGATGCAGTCTGTAGTACCAAAATCAATAACGATGTTTCCGGGTGTTTTGGTAACGGTAGCACATGGCCCGAAAGTTGTACCTGAAGTGCGGAAATTTAAACTACCGCCAGTAGATAAATTAGACGCTTGGTCTGCAATTGTTTGTACATCATTAAATGTCTTTTCAGATGTAAATTGTTCGGTTGCATAACCGGTATCTTCGGTTGTTGCAGGTTTATGGCATGAAGAAATAACAAATACTGATACAAATGCCAAAATAATAAATTTGGAGTTAAACAATACACTGTTTTTTTTCATAAAATAAAAATTAAAATGCATTAAAAATAAAAAAAATTTATTTTTTACTATCTAACAAACAAAATCTATCTTGTTGATAATAAACACTTCAAAGTTATAAAATATTTTATATCCACAACTATTTTTTGAATTTATTTTTATTTTTTTAAAAAAAATACCACTCCAAATAATTGGGGTGGTATTTTTCAATAAGAATATTTCTTGCAGTTAATAATTGCTACTAAGCTAAAGTTGCAACCATTGTTTTTTCGCAATTATATAGTACAGATATAAGACAATTATTTTTTGCCTCTGTTGCGCATTCTTGAAACTTCTCTTCAGTAATACCCGGAACTTTAGCAGTAACAATTAAATTACTGTTAGTAATAGTACCATTTTCTAAGTTTATTTCGCATTTGGTTTGCACTTCATCGGGTGTAAAACCGGCTGCACCCAGAATAAAAGTTAATTTCATAGTAAAACATCCTGCATGTGCAGCCGCAACTAATTCTTCCGGATTAGTGCCTACTCCTTCAGCAAATCTGCTATTGTAGGAATATTGAGTTTTATTTAGTGTAGTACTTTGTGTGGTTAAGTGTCCTTTTCCTTCTTTACCACTGCCATTCCAAACGGCTGTTGCGTTACGTTTCATATTATTTTGATTTTGAACAAAAGTAATCTACAAAATTCAGAGCTTTGTATTCTTTATATTATATTGGTATCAATTTTTTGTATTTGCTTTTAATTTTCCTTTTATATAAAATTCAGTTTTTTGCTACTATTTATTCTAAATACTTTCCAAAAAATATTTTCTATTTACTAACCTTTTTAAACGGATAAAATCTACGTAAGTTATATAAAAATATATTAGTATCATAATCCCAGATAGAATAGGCAGAAAAGAAATTAAAAAATTAAGAATTAGATTCCATTCAAAATAATATGCCAAAAACACTAAAGGCAAATATAGAATATACAATATGCTAATTACCAATCTAAATATTGAAATATCATGTCTTTTTAATAAAAATAGATTCAATAATATACTTAATAACTGTATGCAACAAATAACTGGAAGTATCATAAATTGATAATACATTAATATATACCTCACATCAACTCTTAAGAAATGTTGTATGGTATTTAATTTAATAATTTTAACAATTGGCAGGATAAAACCTGCCAATTGTGTATAAAAATCAATGCGTTTTATCCATAGTTTCATATCTAAAGTTTTTCAGTGTTAATTCTGTAATCTTTTTCTGTAAATTTTATTGTTTGCGGGTCGGGCGTATAGTCATTAAAACCTCTTCTTTTATCAGCCATAGCTCTTTTGCGAAGATTAAAGAAGATAAACATATTTAGAAAATGCATGCAGCCTAAAATCAAAATTATTGCACCAACTTTTAAACTTAACTCTTCTATTAGTGATACCGTTGTTGTTATCCATACAGATACTTTTAAAGTAAAAACAGCATAACCAACATTTACGAGATAAAAACCTACCAGAAGCAAGTTATTTACTGCATCTGCTAATTCTTTATTACCATGAAAAATGTCTATTAGAAATACTTTTCCATTTTTGAACAAAGTACGTGCTACCCAAATTGTGAGAGCAATTGTTATTAAAATATATAATGCATAAAGCAATACTACGTAATTCATAAAATAATATTTAATTGTGGTTAAAAAATAATTGTTTTAAATAAATAAAATACAAAAATCAATAATGAACAATTTTTAAGGAGGAGCATGTATATGGTTCATAAAATACTATATTATTAGAATTTTCAGAAATTTTTGAAATTTAATTATCAAAAAAAAACCGTTTCCGGCTTTTCTTATTTTATTTAAAAAGTTTAAGTATTGTACCTGTAAACCAATTTTCATCCATTTTAACCATTCCATCAACACCTTTACTTGCTTGCTGAGCAAATTTTTGTATGTTCTCAATTGTTTCTATAAATTGTTGTGTTTCTTTATCACTTTTATCTCCTTCAATTTCTTTAAGCTCGCCAAGCACTTTAATTATTGGTTCTACTTCTTTACGTTTCCTTTCTTTTATAATGCGCATAGCCACTTTCCAAATATCTTTTTCAGCAACAAAAAACTCTTTGCGCTCTCCGGGTTTCAATATTTTTTCTACAATACCCCAATCCATTAATTCGCGAACATTCATGTTCGTATTTCCCCTGCTAATTTGTAGTTCATTCATAATATCATCAGCACTTAAAGGCTCTTGAGATACTAAAAGCAAGGCATGTATTTGTGCCATTGTTCTGTTTATACCCCACCCTGTGCCCAAAACACCCCAATTCTGTATAAATTGTAATTTCGCTTCTTCTAATTTCATTCTGCAAAGCTACTATTAATTTCCGAACTTTCAAAATTTACTGAAAATAAAATTATTAAAAAATAAAATTCTATCTATTTTATTTCTTAACTTAAGTTAAGGCACAGAACAATTTTATCTTCTAATTTTGAAATAAATTAAAACATAATGGCTTTACAAACAATATTAGGCGCAAATGGTACAATTGGTACTCTATTAGCCAAAGAACTAAAAACATATACCAATGAAATAAGATTGGTAAGTAGAAATCCTAAAAGAATAAATGAAAGTGATGAGCTATTTGCTGCCGACCTAACTGATGCTACACAGGTAGAAAATGCAATTAAAGGTTCATCTATTGTTTATTTGGTTGTTGGTTTTGAATATGTACTTAAAACTTGGCAAGAAAAATGGCCAAAGTTAATGCTGGCTACTATTGATGCTTGCATAAAACATAATGCAAAATTAGTATTTTTTGATAATATTTATCCTTATGATAGTAGTTGCATGGGATTTATTACGGAAAACTCAAAAATGAATCCTCCAAGTAAAAAAGGTGAGGTAAGGAAACAAATAGCTGAAATGTTATTAAATAATGTTGCAAAAGGTAGCTTAACTGCATTAATAGCCAGAGCTCCCGATTTTTACGGGCCCAACACAGACAAAAGTGTACTTACTGAAACTGTATATAAAAATTTAAAAAACAGTAAACGTCCTAATTGGTTAATGGATGCCAATAAAAAACATTCGTTTATTTATACACCCGATGCCGCAAAAGCAACTGCAATGCTTGGCAACACAAATGAAGCCTATAATGCAGTATGGCACTTGCCAACCGATAAAAATGCATTAACGGGCAATGAAATGATTGCACTCTTTAACAAAGAAATGAATACCGATAAAAAAGTAATGGTTCTACCTATGTTTATGCTAAAATTACTTGGCTTATTTATGCCACTAATGCGAGAAATGCCTGAAATGATGTATCAATATGACAGAGATTACATTTTTGATTCTTCAAAATTTGAAAAATATTTCAACTTTATACCAACAAGCTATCAGGAAGGCGTAAAACAAATTGTTGCAAATGGATAAAACAATTAAAAAAATTGTTTATTTATTTAATTTAATCAAGTTCATTATATAATATACAAAATAATAATACTTAACACAGCTTTGTAAGTTTATTTTTTTTACAATAACTACCTTTGCTGTTCGTAAAGTAATATTACATAATTATAATTTTATAATGAAACAAGAAAGTATTTCAGTATTTGATATTTTTAAAATAGGAATTGGACCAAGTAGTTCGCATACATTAGGTCCGTGGAAGGCTGCATTACGTTTTTTAGATACTTTAAATTCTAAAGGATTTGAAACAGTTAATAGTGTAAAAATATTACTATATGGATCTTTGGCAAAAACAGGTAAAGGACATGGTACTGATGTTGCTGTAATATTAGGTTTATGTGGCGAAGACCCGGTAACCTTCGATGTGAATAAAATAACCTTAAGTATTGAGCATATACAAAACACAAATAAAATAATACTCAACAAACAAAAAGAAATTAAGTTCAATACAGATACCGACATTGTCTTTTTATATACTGAAAGTTTGCCATTTCATCCGAATGCATTAACTTTTTTAGCACAGTTAAAAAATGGAGACGAGATTGCAGAAACGTTTTATTCTATTGGCGGCGGTTTTGTAGTAAAAGAAGGTGAAGATGGGCATGGTAGCCATAATGTAGTACTACCCTATCCGATTGAAAATGAAATAGACCTATTGAATGCTTGTGAAAAATCAGGATTGGACATTGCAGATGTTGTTATGGAAAACGAAAAAGCTTGGCGAAGTATTGATGAAACAAAGCAAGGAGTATTAAAAATTTATGACGCAATGCGTAATTGCATTTACAGAGGGGTGCATATTTCTGGTATATTACCGGGTGGCTTAAATGTAACACGTCGTGCTGCCGAATTAAATCAAAAATATACTGAAGGTACTGTATATAATAATTATGAGGAGTGGTGCAAAATAATTCACAATACCGGTAATTCTTTTAAAACCACACTTGATTGGGTTAGTTGTTTTGCCTTAGCAGTTAATGAAGAAAATGCGTCTTTCAGCAGAGTTGTAACTGCACCTACCAATGGTGCTGCTGGGGTTGTACCTGCCGTTTTACAATATTTTATTTCTTTTTGCGATGGTTATGAAGATGAAAAAATAATCAAGTTTCTTTTAACAGCATCCGAAATTGGCAGTATATTTAAAAAAGGTGCAACTTTATCTGCTGCAATGGGTGGCTGTCAAGCTGAAATAGGTGTCTCCTCTTCTATGGCTGCTGCCGGACTTACCTCTGTTTTGGGTGGCAGTGTAAGGCAATGTCTTATGGCTGCCGAAATAGCTATGGAACATCATTTAGGGCTAACCTGCGACCCGGTTGCAGGTTTAGTGCAAGTGCCTTGCATAGAAAGAAACACAATGGGTGCAATAAAAGCTATTACAGCAGCACAATTGGCACTACATAGTAACCCCGAAAATGCAAGAATTACTCTTGATGACGTTGTAAAAACAATGTGGGAGACTGCATTAGACATGAACCATAAATATAAAGAAACAGCAGAGGGTGGGCTTGCGGTGCAAATACCTATCAGTTTAAGTGATTGCTAAAACCGGGAAATTTATAAAATAGATTTTATCTGGCTATAAAAACCGGAATATCTATCATGTGCCTTACAGAATTGATTGTTTCGCCAAACAGCCAATCTTTAAATGTTTTATGTCCATGGCTCCCTATTATTAATAAATCTGTGTTCGTTTCTTTTACAATTCTGGCTATTTCATCTGTTCGTTTTCTAAAACCTAAAACTCCCTGAACTTCATAACCGGTTGAAGCCATTACTTTAATGTATTCATTTAATATATCCTCATCTTTACGAGTTTCGTAATCATCTGCTTCATTCTCCATCATTGTGGCAGATACACTTTCTACAACATGTATTAAAATAAAAACAGTATCTTTTCTTGCTACTTGTAACGCATACTGAATTATTTTCCGGTCATGCTCACTATAATCTAAAGCTAATGCAATTTTATGAAATGGTTTTACCACATTACTACTCAATAGATTGTGTGTATTTGTTACATGCATATTTATACTATGCTCCTTTCGTAATAATATTAATGGATAAAACACTGTAATAAACAATAATATAACAATACCTGCAATTATTAAAAGTAATAAACTTTGTCCCCAAATATTTCCAATTTTACCGAGCCAATCAATAACAGTTTGATATAATAAATTACCATTTAATACTAAAATAAATATCGCAACCAACCAAGAAACAATTTTCGTAGCTCTATTTATAGAAAAAACACCCATTTTTGCTTTATTGCTCACAAAATGTATAAGAGGTATTACTGCAAAGGCTAATTGCATACTTAACAAAACCTGACTAAAAACAAGCATTTGCTCTATGGTAGAATCACTTTTACCCCAGAAAACCATAACAATTAAAGCCGGTATAATGGCAAGTAGTCTTGTAAGTAATCTTCTTATTACGGGGTTAATTCTAAGTCTTAAATAACCCTCCATAACTACCTGCCCTGCCATAGTACCCGTAATTGTAGAGCTTTGCCCGGCAGCTATAAGTGCTATTGCAAATAAAACAGATGCCCATTTACTGCCCAATAAGGGAGCAAGTAATTTATGAGCATCTTGCAAGTTGGCAACATTATTATTACCACTACGAAAAAAAGCGGCTCCTGCAAGTACTAATATTGCCATATTTACAAAAAAAGCAATATTTAATGCAATTGTACTATCTAATGTATTAAAAAAAATAGCTTTTTTAATGGAGGAGTTATCCTGCTTAATTTTTCTGGTTTGCACTAATGCAGAATGTAAATATAAATTATGTGGCATTACTGTTGCCCCTATAATACCAATTGCTATATACAATGCATCTTTGTTGGGCAATACAGGTGCGAAACCTTTTACTACTTCGCCAAAAGCAGGCTTTGCTAAAAATAGTTCTATCAAAAAACAACCGCCTATAACAGAAATTAACCCAATAATAAATGCTTCTAATTTGCGGATTCCCAATTTCTGTAAATAAATTAATAAGATAGCATCAAATACGGTAACTACTACACCCCAAATTAAAGGGAAGCCAAACAACAGATTTAAACCGATAGCCATACCTAACACTTCAGCCAAATCACATGCGGCTATTGCTATTTCGGCAAGAATATATAAAGAAAAATTAACTGCGGGAGGATACATTTCTCTACTGCATTGTGCCAAATCTTTACCTCTCACAATGCCTAATCTGGCACTTAATGATTGTAATAAAAGTGCAATTAAATTACTTAAAAGTAAAACCCAAATTAAAGAATATCCAAATTTGCTGCCACCCTCAATATCGGTAGCCCAATTTCCCGGGTCCATATAGCCTACACTAATCATGTATGCAGGCCCGAAAAAAGCAAAAATCTTCCTGAATTTACCGGTGCCTTCTGAAACAGAAACAGACCCATGTACATCATTTAGAGATTTACTACTTTTATTTTGGCTCATATATTTGTAGATAGGCAAAGTTAGTTTAATAGTGCTGCATTATTTAATGTTTTATTGGAATTTAAGAATTCGGTTAGTGCCTTGAAATCGAACTTACAAGTATTTTATTGAATTTATACAACACACAATTTTTTTTACATTATGTTTTAATATTTTTTATTCTTAGCAGTTAATTTAGAATTCCAATAGCCATAAACAAAATACAGTGCTAAACCTACGAATAACCAAATAATAAAACGAAGCCAGTTTGTTGTGCCTGATTCGCATAGCAAATAAGTACAACATAAAAAACCTAATGCCGGTATTAAAGAATAACTATTTTTATATGCTAATATGGAGGTTATTAAAAATACAATACCAAAAAAAACATAATGCATGTTTTCAAGTAGTAAATTAGTAGGAATATTTGTGATTACTATTTTGCCCAAACTAAATTTCCATACCAAAAATAAACTTAATACAAACATTGCAGGTATAATAAATTTACCGTTTACATAAGGTGTTTTAAATTTACTCTGCAAGCGATGCGAACTATTTTGTAATTTTAATATACCACCACAAACCAAAACAAAAGCAAATAAAGTACCTACACTTGTTAAATCTACCACAACTGTTAGGTTCATAAATAAGGCAGGTATGCCCACCAATATGCCTGTAAGTATTGTTGAAAAAGAAGGTGTTTTATATTTTGGGTGTATTTTTGCAAATATGGGTGGTAATAGTCCGTCACGGCTCATGCTCATCCATATTCTGGGCTGCCCTAATTGATACACTAAAAGCACACTAGCCATTGCAATTACGGCACTTATAGCTATAATGCCCGAAATCCATTCGGCATATTTATTATGCATAGCGGTAAATACATAAGACATGGGGTCGCCAATATTTAATTCTTTATAACTTACCATACCTGTTAATACCAATGCAATAACTACATATATTATGGTGCATATAATTAACGAATTAAACATTGCTTTAGGTAAATCTCTTTGGGGGTTTTTACATTCTTCGGCAGTTGTACTTATTGCATCAAAACCAATGTAAGAGAAAAACACTGCTGAAGTGCCTGCTAAAACACCTTTAACTCCATTAGGTAAAAATGGATGCCAATTAATAGGATGTACATAAAAAGCACCTGCAATAATTACCAATATAATAATTGCCAGTTTTAAAATAACCATAATATTTGTTGTCTTTCTCGATTCTTTTATACCTATATAAATAATCCAGGTAATAATAAAGGTTATTAAAAAAGCTGGGAGATTACAAATAAACCTGAAAGAGCCTATAGCAGGTGCATTCATCCAAGCCGTATTTGCCGTATCTATTACCGCCTTCGATTCAACCCATTTATCTGCCATCCAAGGTATAATATGTATAAGTTTTGTGTTTATAGCACCATTTTTGGCTGTCCAATAATCGGTAGCAAGATATTCAGGAATATGCAGCCTAAAACTGCCAATATGTATGGAGTTTATGAGAGAAGTAAAATAATCGCTCCAAGAAATGGCGACGGCAATATTGCCAATTGCATATTCCATTAATAAATCCCAACCTATTATCCAAGCAATAATTTCGCCAAAAGCCACATAGCTATATGTATAAGCACTGCCCGAAACCGGAACCATACTTGCAAACTCTGCATAACAAATAGCAGAAAACCCACATGCCACAGATACAAAAAGGAATAATAATATAATACCCGGACCACCATCAAAACTCGCTTTACCAATCGTAGAAAAGATACCGGCCCCTACAATTGCGGCAATGCCCATTAAAGTAAGGTCGCGGGTGGTTAATACCTTATGCATTTTACCAGTGCCATGCTCATCAGCAAGCCCTGCTGCCACATCTCTGTTTATATCCTCTAATGTTTTCTTTCTGAATAAGTCGTGTTTCATGAACATTCAAAAATACACTTATTTTTTTCTTTACACACAATCAAAAAATATTACCAATATTGATGCGTATTCTATTTTTAGCAATAGCATTTACAAATCAAGGATATAATAAAAATCTATCTCCCTAAAAATCTACCAATTTTATGTGCAGGGCTTTCTATAATTAAATAATAGATATAAGATACTAATAGGGCTAAAAATACATATACAATATAGTTGTAAATATTTAAAACTGAAAACATTAATAATAATATAAATATCAATTTATGACAAATAAATAAAGAATAAGAAAATGTACCCAAGTATTCTAATGTTGCATTTGCTTTATTATAACTATAATATATAATTTCTTTTTGTAACCAGAAATAGATTATAAGAGCAAAAAAGTTCATAGATAAAACATAACTTAAATAAAAATGTGCTTCAAGAACAAAAAACAAGATACTTAAAAGAAAAACAAGACTTCTAAATAAAAGCAATTTAAAATAGGTAACTTCTTTTTTAGTAAAATCAGTATTTTCGGCTAAAACAACGCCTAATAACCAACAGGGTAAACCTATAATCCAAGTGAGATAAGGCCCATTACATGCATAAGTGCCATGATAATTTATATTTGAATGGAGAATGACTGAAAGAATATTTTGATAATTTAATACCATATTGGCTACAATTGCCAATACAAATGAAGAATAAAATAAATATTTAAATTTTAGTTTTAATTTTCTAAGTAATGGATAGAGTGTATAATAAATTAATTCACAAAATAGACTCCAAATAGGCATCTGTTTAAATACGCCAAAGTAAGTAGATAAAATAATAATGAAAAGTAGCGGTAATCCTATTCTAATCCAACGTCTTATTAAGAATTTATAGGTATTAAATTCAACTTTATTCTTATAAGGGTAATGAATTACAAAACCTGAAATAACAAAGAATGCTATAACAGCACCTGTACCACAAAATAGATGATTTATGATTATAGCAAACGTATTTGAAAACACATTATTGAAACCTTTAAAATAGGGTACAAAAGGATTCTGCAAATGCGAAAACAATACAATCATAGCCAAAATAAATCTTAAACTATCTAAACCGGCAATATGTTGTATTTTTTGTTTGTCCATTGTACTAAAGTAAATTTCTTATTTTACAGAATAAATTATATAAAAATATTTTTTAAAAATCTGTTTAAATCAATTTTTCAATACTAATTTTGCAAACGAAATTAATGATTGAGAACGTAAATATATTGCCAAATACTTCTACTGAAGAAAAAATAAAGGAAACAGCCAGGCGGATGTTTACGAAAAAAGGTTATGCTGCTACAAAAACGAGAGATATTGCAGATGAGTCCGGAATTAATATTGCATTATTAAATTATTATTTCAGAAGCAAAGAGAATCTTTACGAGCTTATAATGATAGAAAATATGCAATTGTTTATACATAGCATAATTGAAATACTAAATAATAAGAATACAACTTTTAGAGAGAAAATTGAAATATTAATTAGTCACTATATTGATATGTTGATTAAAAACCCGGACTTACCCATGTTCGTTTTTAATGAAATAAATGCTAATCCTCAAAATTTAATAGAAAAATTAGGTGTAAACAAACAAATATTGAACACTTATATGCTACAACAGTGGCAAGAATACTTAAATGAAAACAAAATAATAATAGTAAATCCAATGCACCTTTTTATGAATACAATATCTTTGACTATTTTTCCATTTGCTGCAAGCCCAATGATAAAAAATAGAACCGGATTTAGTACAGAAAAATTTAACGACCTAATGCAAGAAAGAAAAAAACTAATACCCGAATGGATTTTTATGATGATAAAAAGTCAAAATTTTTAAAAACAATATAGAATACGCCAATAAGTAATATTATGTATAATAAACACCTAAAAATAGTATTCTTTTTTATTTTTTTAACTCATTTTTCCAATGCTCAGATTGTTTTTAAATCTTTGGGCGATATTTGGAAATATGCTGATGAAAACAATATAAGTATTAAAAATGCTGTATATGATTTAAGAAAGTCTTTTGCTTCACAAAAGCAATCTATAAGTAATTTTTTACCGCAAGTAGTTGCTAATGGCACTTATACTTATAATACAGCTTTACAGACTACTTTAATTCCTGCTGCCATATTTAACGGGCCGGAGGGACAGTATAAAGCAGTGCAATTCGGGCAAAAATATATCTATAATGGCGGTATTACTGCACAAATGGATATTGTAAATATTCAAACTTGGTTTAATGCAGAATTGGCAAAACAAAATAAAGAATTAAGTAAAGATTCATTAGCCAATATGCGAAAAAGCATTTTTCAGCAAACAGCAACACAATATTATAATTACCTTTTAATGCAAATAGCGGCAGAATTAGCAGAAAAAAGTGTGGCAATATCCGATTCTGTTTTTACATCTATCTCTTATAAATATAAAGAGGGTTTGGTTAATGTAGCTAATGTGGATATGGCAAAAATGAACTTGATGCGTGCCAAACAAACATCAATCACATCGCAATACCAAATGATTACCGCAAAAAACAATCTTAAATCACTGCTCAATATCGCATTAGGCGACTCTATGACTATAAAAGACGGAATTGAAACTAATTTTGAATTATTACCGGAAGCTGCTTTTGCCGAAGACCCTACTGTTACAATTGCAAAACAACAAACAATAATTAGCCATTGCCAATATAAAATTACAAATAGCTCTTATTTACCCACTTTAAGTATATTATACAGTAATTCTACACAACAGAATGACAACATTTACGAACCATTTAAAAGTGATGGACCTAAATGGTTTCCTGCAACATATTGGACTCTTAAAGCTTCGTGGAATATATTTAGTGGCGGCAGTAAATGGTTTCAAACAGAAAAAAGTAAAATAGCAGAAGAACAAAAAAAAGAATTATTTGAAAACACTCAAAAACAGGTTGCAATAAATGATGAGAACTTAAAAATTGCCTATAAAAAAGCAGTAGCATTAATGAACAACACAAAAGAAGTTATGGACTTATCTTTTGATAATTACAATCATATATCTAACAGATATTTTTCAGGAATAGCTACTTTGGAAGACCGACTAAATTCTTTTTCTGATTATATAAATTATCAAAACCAATACCTGAACAGCTTATCTGATATGCTCGTTCAATTATACATGATTAAAATCCGTCAACAATCATTCAGATGAAACTAAATAATCTATCTTTAATTTTATTGTTTTGCGTACTTGTTTTGTCGTGCAAGCCTAAATATGATGAAATAGCACCCAAAATAGCACCGGTAACAGAGGCTGTATTTGCATCGGGCAGTATAGACCCAAAAGATGCATACATTCTAACGTCCTTATCTGATGGCTTTATAATAAAAAGCCTTGTAACAGAAAATGATTTGGTGCATGACCACCAATTGTTATTTCAATTAGATAATAGGCAACAGCATACACAAGTAAATATTGCACGCACTAATGTGGAATATTCTCAAATAAATGCATCTGCAAGCTCCCCTACTCTTTTGCAAATAAAAGCACAGATAGATGCAGCACTTGTAAAGTTACAAACAGACTCAATTACGCTAAACAGATATGAGCATTTATATCTTACCAACTCGGTTTCTAAACAAGATCTTGATAATATGCGTATGAATTTCACCTCTTCATTAAGTGCTTATAAAGTGGCTTTAGCCAATTACAACAGTGCTAATGATAAAGCAAAGCAAGATTTAGCAAATAGTATTTCTCAATTACAAAATGCACAAGAAGGCAATGAATATTTTAATTTATATGCAATTGGGATGAGTAAAGTATATCAGATATTTAAAAAACAAGGAGATTTAGTACGTAGAGGAGAACAAGTTGCACAATTAGGAAATCCTGATTCTATAGTAATTAATTTAGATGTGGATGAAGGAAGCATAAGCAAAATTGCATTAGGACAAAAAGTTCTAATAGAACTGAATACTGAAAAAAACAAACCTTATAATGCTGTAATAAGTAAAATATATCCACATTTTAATGAAACATCACAGTCATACAAAGTAGAAGCAAAATTTACAGGTGATAATAAGAATTTTATTGCCGGTACGCAATTACAAGCAAATATAATTACTGCAAAAAAAGAAAGTGCAATGTTGATACCACATGTTTATATAAGTACAGGCAATAAAGTAGTACTTAAACATGAAACTAAAATGGATACCGTTTCTATAATTACAGGAATCATTTCTGATGATTGGGTTGAGGTTACAAGTGGATTAAAAACGAGCGATATTCTTGTAAAATTAAAATAGATATACTATAAATAAATAGAAAAATAAAACATAATAAGGTTAAAATACAATAAATGACATGAAAATAAATGTAAATACTGAAATAGCACTAACCTACTTACTTTCTCGACCAAAGCAAACTATTGTTGCTTCTTTGGGGGTAATGTTTGGTATTTCTATGTTTATTTTCATGCAGTCTTTAATGAAAGGAACAAATGATTATTTCGAAAAGTCATCTTTTAGCTCTACACCACATATAAAACTTTATAATGAAAATGTAGTTGCAGATTTGCATTTACTTAATAGCCTACCAAACGATAATTCAGTTAAAATACTTACAAATCCCAAACAAGTACAACAAAACCAAGGTTTAACCAATCCCTATGGTATTATAAATTCTCTTTACAAGAATCCTGAAATTGCAAATATTACTCCACAAGTTACTGCACAGGTATTATATACCAGTGGTAGTGTGCAAATAACAGGAACTGTAGCCGGTGTAAATATTGTTGAAGAAGATAAAATGTTTGATGTGAAAGGGAACATGTTACAAGGCAATTTTTTAGATATTAACCGGGTAAATAATGGATTACTGATAGGAAAAGGAATAGCCGATAAATTAAGCCTGCATGTTGGTGATAATATTACCGTAAGAGCAGGCATAGGCAGCGCTGTTATAATGAGAGTAGTAGGTATTTATGCCACTACCATAAAACAAATTGATGAAACCAAGTCTTATGCAAGTTTAATACAAGCACAAAATCTATTAGGCAAAGACCGTAGTTATGTTACTGACATTAAGATAAACTTGAAAGATTATAATAATGCACCTAAAGTAGCACGAGATATAGAAACGATAACAGGTTATAAAGCAGAAGATTGGGTGCATGCAAACGAACAATTAAAAGCAGCTTTTAAAATAAGAGCCATCATTTTAAATTCGGTTATTGGTGTCATATTATTAGTTGCCGGCTTTGGGATATACAATATATTAAATATGACTATTTACGAAAAAATAAAAGAAATTGCAATACTTAAAGCCGAAGGGTTTTCAGGACAAGCAGTAACAAGTATCTTTTTACAACAAGCTGTTTATATTGGTTTAATGGGGGGCATAATAGGTATAATAATAGGCTATTTAGTAACATTAATGGTATCCAGAATCTATATAGGTGCCGGTACATTAAAATATTTGCCTATGTCTTTTTATATACCCCATTATATACAAGCAATATCATTTGGGATATTAACTACGATTGCTGCGGGCTTTTTCCCTGCTCGTAAAGCATCTAAAGTTGACCCTGTAACCATAATAAGAGGATAATGGCAGAAATAGCACTACACGCAAGTAATATAAGTAAATTCTTTTACGACCCGGTAAAAATTCCGGTACTTAAAGATATTTCTAAAGATGTAACTAAAGGTGAATTTGTTTCAATAGTGGGTAAATCGGGTTGTGGTAAATCTACCTTATTATATGTACTTAGTACAATGGATACCGACTATACCGGCGAATTAAATATTAATGGTACAAAAGTAACAGGGAAATCTCTTAATGACCTTGCACGCATAAGGAATTCATCTATTGGTTTTGTTTTCCAATTTCACTATTTACTTCCCGACTTTACTTGCCTTAAAAATGTAATGATTCCTGCTCTACGTTTAGGCAAATTATCTTATAAAGAAGTAGAAGAAAAAGCGTATGAGAAACTAAAAATGTTTGGTGTAGAGGAACAAGCACTTAAAAAAGCTAACAAATTAAGTGGTGGCCAGCAACAAAGAGTAGCAATAGCCAGAGCATTAATAAACGACCCGGCTATAATTATGGGCGATGAACCAACAGGTAATCTTGACAGTAAAAACACAGGCATTGTGTTCGACCTGTTTCAAAAACTATCAAAGGAATTTGGACAAACAATCATTACAGTAACCCACGATGAAGACTTTGCTAATCGAAGCGATAGGATTATTGAAATGACAGATGGTGAAGTAAGTAACCATGGAAAGTAAAGTAGATGTTCTTATTCTTCGTTTACATATACTCGTTTTACACGTTGAGAAATGCCAGTCATTATTTCGTAAGGTATTGTTTTTGCCCATTGAGCCAAGAGGTTAATAGGTAGTGAGATGCCAAAAACTAAAACCTCATCACCCTCTTTTGCTTCCGGTATATCCGAAATATCTACCATGCACATATCCATACAAATAGAACCTATTGTGTATGCGGGTTTATTATGTATCAGAACCCATGCATTTCCGTTGCCTAAATTACGTAAGTACCCATCGGCATAACCAATAGAAATGGTTGCTATCCTTATAGCTTTTGTGGCTATTGTATGATGTCCGTAACCAATGTTTTCACCTTTTTTTATATTTTTTATTTGTGCAATAGTTGTTTTAAGTTCATTAATAGGCTTTAGATTTTTTTGTACTTGTATGTTGCTGCTAATACCATACAGACCAATGCCCAACCTCACCATATTGTAATGCAACGATGCGAAACGCATTACCGCTGCCGAATTACATAAATGTAATATTGGCATATAGTTTAATGTAGCAATTATTTTTTTACTCATTTCATCAAATTGCTTAGCCTGTTGTTTTGTATATACATCTTCTTTTTCATCTTCACTGGCTGCCAAATGGCTGAAAATACTGGCAATATTTATTTCGGGCGAATCAGCAATTTTTTCTATTAATGCCTGTATATCTTCATTTCCAAAACCCAAGCGGTGCATTCCCGTATCTAATTTTAGATGCACCTGATAAGCTGTTTTTCTAAAAGTCTGTGCTATTTTTATAAATGTATCTAACGATTTAAAATTAAACAACTCCGGTTCCAGATTCCAATTAATCATTCTATCAAACGAACCGGAATCAGGACTCATAACCATAATAGGCATATTTATACCGGCTTTTCGCAGTTCTATACCCTCATCGGTATAGGCAACGGTAAGATAATTAACACCTGCATTTTGCAATAAGCCGGCTATTTCGAAACTGCCACTGCCATAAGCAAACGCTTTAACCATTGCCATTGTTTTTACACCTTCAGCCAATTGAGCCCTAAAAACATTAAGATTATGACGTATATTAGAAAGATTTACCGACATAACAGTTTGGTGTACTTTCTGCTCTAATAAAAGACCTATTTTCTCAAATTCAAATATTCTTGCACCTTTTAATAATATCGTCTCTTTCTCGAAAGTATGTTTATAAAAATTTTTAAGAAAATCGTCTGTTGATTTATAAAATACACACTTCATTTTAAGATTGGTAGCAAAAACAGATTTATTCTTATACAATGCCTTCCCAATACCAATAAATCTATTGATATGAGGCCTATTAATCAATTGACTTACTTCTAAATACAGTTCTGAATCTTGTTTACCAACTTGCAACAAATCAGACAATATGACCGTATTTTTACTGTGTTGTTTTTGTTGTTCTAAAAAATGAAGTGCTATTTGTAAAGAGGTAAGGTCTGAATTATATACATCATTAATTACACTACAATCATTAATTCCCTGCTTCAATTCCATACGCATAGACACGGGTTGCAATTGCAAAAAGTGTATTCGTATATCCTCCATTTTAAATTTAAGCAACAACATTACGCACCAACAATTGATAGCATTTTCTATTGAAGCATCGTCATTAAATGGAATCGTTATATTAATTTCAGTATCATTATAATGTGCAGAAATAAACGTGCTATTGCTTTGTTTATCAACATGTACTATATGTAAATCAGCAGCTTGTTTTTTAGACCATTTAAATAATTTTATAGTATTGCTATTTATAAAAAACGATTCTACACATTCGTTCAGTACATCGTAATCGCTGCAATAAATGAGGGTATGGGCATTTCGGAATAATTGTATTTTTTCAACTATTTTTTCTTTCAGGTCTAAAAAACCTTCATTGTGAGCTTCGCCGATATTTGTAAAGATGCCAATATCCGGTTTTATAATTGGCTCTAATTTTTGCATTTCTCGTGTTTGCGATATACCGGCTTCAAAAATGCCTAAATTACATTCCTTATTTAATTGCCATACCGATAAAGGAACCCCTATTTGTGAATTATAACTTTTAGGGCTTCTAATTATATTATAATTGCTGCCAAGTAATTGATATAACCACTCTTTTACTACCGTTTTGCCATTACTGCCTGTAATACCAATTACGGGCATTGTAAATAATTCTCTATATGCAGAAGTCATTTTTTGTAGGGCTTGCAATGTATCATCTACAAGCAAAATATTTGCATCCGGAAATTGGGTACTGTCTATTGTTTTAGAAACAATAAAATTTCTAACGCCTTTAGTATATGCATTCAATATAAAAGAATGTCCGTCTCTTAATTTTGTTTTTAGTGCAATAAATAAAGAATGACTTGCATCTGCAATGCTCCTGCTGTCTATTACCAAAGCATCAATAAGTGTATGTTCGGCACTTTTATGTAACCATGCACCGTTACACCATATTCTAATTTGCTCTATGCTATTCATTTAATAACCCTTTTTATACTTTATTCCGGAAGAAATAAAATGCAAAGTTCACTCATTTCCTTATAAAAGCAGTATTATTAGACTGATAAATAGTTTATTTTGATTGATTATATATATTATGATTTTAAGCAAATTTCAGTACAATACCTATTCTTTGCCATCAGTTACATATATGAAAACAAGACAACAGAAATTGGCAAAAGAATTTCAGGCACATTTATTGTTATACCCTATTCAATAGTACATTTGAAAACGTAATTCATCTTATTTATGCAACTATCGATAAACAGTGTAATACCCATACCCTTACGAGAGAAAATATTGGCAAAAAAATCGGACATCTGGAATAATAAACAAACAATAAATCAGGGGGAAAGCCTATTTATACAAGCCCCGTCCGGTACGGGTAAAACGACTCTTATACATGTGCTTTATGGATTAAGAACCGATTATGAAGGCGAAATATGCTGGAACAATGAAAATATAAAAACAATTGGAAATGAAAAAATTGCTAATTTAAGAACATTACAACTAAGTGTTATTTTTCAGGATATGCGTTTGTTTCCTGAATTAACAGCTTATGAAAACCTAGAAATAAAACGAAGATTAACTAATACCATAAGCGAACAGCAAATGCTGGACTGGCTTGATAGATTGGGGGTTAAAGAAAAGAAAAATGCTTTGGGTTATACCCTTTCTTATGGTGAACAACAAAGAATAGCCATTATTAGGTCTTTATTACAACCGTTTGCTTGGTTGCTTATGGACGAACCCTTTAGCCACTTAGACCATGCCAATACACAAAAAGCTATTTCCTTAATTGCCGAAGTGGTAACACAAAATAAAGCAGGTATGCTTTTAGCCGACTTAGATGAAAACGATTTTTTTCCGTATACTAAAAAAATATACTTATGAATGATGCCTTGCAAAAAAACATCTTAATAAAACTATTACTACAAACAAGGCATAGTTCCCGTCTTTGGGCTGCTTTGGTTGCATTGTGCGTTGGTACAACTTTATTATTAATATCTACACTTATCTGGTGGAATTTTCATGAATTATTATTTGGCAAAAATCATAATGACAGTTTGGGCAGTACTTTTATGATAATTGGTAAAAAGGTTACCAATGAAACCATGAAAAAACAAGGGGCAACCATTTTTACTGATTCTGAAATTGAAGCATTAAAAAAAGTGCCGCAAGTGGAAGATTTAGGCACTATCAGTTCCAACCGTTTTCCTGTATATGCTATGATGGGTGGTAGTTTGGGCTTTGCTACCGATATGCCCTTAGAGAGTGTACCCGATAAATTTATAGATAAGCTGCCCGTAGAATGGAAATGGGAACCGGGAAGTACCGATTTGCCTATCATTATTTCAACACAATTTTTAAATATTTATAATTATGTTTTTGCTCCAAGTCAAAATTTACCTCAACTGTCAGAGTCATCTGTAAAGGCTCTCGCTATAAGACTAAAAGCAGGTAGCGAGCAAAACAATGAAACTTTTATGGCACATGTTGTAGGTTTTAGCGACCGTATTGGTGGTGCAATACTTGTACCACAATCTTTTATAGAGTATGGCAATAAAACATATAACAAATCTAACACGCTTAACAATACGAATGCTGCACCAACACAAATAATACTAAAAACAAAAGACCCATCAGACACCCGATTTGCAGATTTTCTGCAAAAGAACAATTACACCACTAACGACCAAAACCTTAAATGGAGTAGAGTAAGGGCAATTGTAGAGGTAGTAACTACTTGCACAGGAATACTTGCATTGTTATTAATGGGAATAAGTACATTGGTATTTATTTTATTTATAGAGCTAACCATTGCAAAAGCACAAAACTCAATCAGTCTATTAATGCAGGTAGGCTATAGCCCACACTATTTAAGTACATTTATGACAAAACGCTTTCTGCCTTTAGTATTAGGTGCGGTTTCTATATCTATGCTTATTACTTTAATTGCACAGTATATTACCTCTGTAATTATAAAAGAGCAAAGTTTAGAGTTGCCCACCCTACCCGGCTTACCTGTTTGGGGCGCATTTACAGCAAGCACACTTATATTGGTGGTATTAATATACAAATCTATCGGCAATGCAATAAAAAAGCAATAAGCTTATTATCAATATCTAATTCAATATAAAATTATGTTAAGGCTAAAACAATAGCGTAATAACAAATGTAGCTTTGCGTTAAATACATGTACCTACATGTTTATTTAAAACTTAAAAAATTATGGATAGAAAAGACTTCTTGAAATCGACCTTTGCAATGTGTGGCTTGGCTGCAATACCGACCGGCATTTTACAAAGCTGTAGCAAGCAAAGCTATGCTGCACCTTCAAATGTAAATTTTACAATCGATTTATCGCAAGCATCTAATGCAGCATTAAATTCTGTAGGTGGTTATATATTATCTAATGGTTTAATTATTACCAGATATAATGCTACTACTTTTACAGCATTATCTGCCACATGCACACATAACGGATGCACAGTTTATTATAATCCTACGTCAATGGCAATTACATGCCCATGCCATGGTGGCACATTTGATGCCAATACAGGTAATGTATTAGGCGGTCCGCCACCATCAGGATTAACGAAATATTCTGTAAGTAAAAGTGGAACTATATTAACTATCAAATCATAGTAATATAAGATAGCTTCAATTTAACATCTTTCAATAATTGCATTATACGTTTAAATTTGTAATTATAATTACAAATTTAAACGTATAAATATCACTATTATAAAATAGTATTCCTATTTTGAAAAAATCTTATATACAATACCTGCTAAAATAGCACCAATTATTGGAGCAACAATAAACAGCCAAAGCTGCTCTATTGCCCAGCCACCAACAAAGATTGCTTGGCTTATGCTGCGTGCCGGGTTTACTGATGTATTGGTAACCGGAATACTTATTAAGTGTATTAATGTTAAAGCCAAACCTATAGCAATACCTGCAAAACCCTTAGGTGCTCTTTCATCTGTTGAACCTAATATTACCAATAAAAACATAAAGGTCATTACAATCTCTGTTACCAATGCCGAAACAAGGTTATAATGTCCGGGTGAGTGTTCTCCATAACCATTTGCAGCAAAGTTACCCACAGGGTTTCCGTTACCTGTTGCTATAACATATAAGGTACCTGCTGCGGCAATACCACCTACTATTTGGGCTATAATATAAGGTAACAGTTCTTTACCGTTGAAACGTCCTCCTATCCATAGCCCTATAGATACGGCAGGGTTTAAATGTGCACCGGAAACATGCCCTAATGAATAGGCAATAGTTAAAACAGTTAAGCCGAAAGCCAATGAAACACCCAATAAACCAATGCCTACACCTGGAAAAGTAGCAGATAAAACAGCACTACCGCAACCGCCAAGAACTAACCAATAAGTACCAAAAAACTCAGCTAATAACTTTTTCATATATATTATTCGTTTTTAAATTTGTTTTAGTTCTGTTTTTGTTTCTAATAGAGTTCAAAAATATAAATTTATTTTAAAAATTACATTATCTCCAAAATTATTTTTTTTAAGTACTGAATATAAATGAAAAGGATATATCGCTAAGAATTTCACTACTTTCATTTAGCTTTGTCAAGTAAATGCCTTTGGAAAAGGAGTTCATTCATACTTCCGGATTCCCTGCTGAAAATCCGGAAGAACGGATTAATTATCTAAAAAAACT
>CAIYTT010000084.1 GCA_903929195.1 uncultured Bacteroidota bacterium | reverse complement strand
TGACGTAAGTGTAATAGCCACCGGCACACCTGCTTATGCAGGTAGAGATACCACCATACATGCCGGAGATAGCACCTATATAGGTATAGACAGTAATGGCGAGGGTATGCCCTGCTTGTGGTACACACTTGGCGAGCCTACCCCCGTAGACAGTGGCGGTAGAATAAGGGTACACCCTGCCGGTACTACAACCTACATTGTAGCTATGGATTTATGTGGCACTATAACCTACGATACCGTTGTTGTAACAGTAGCAGATGTAGGCATCAACAAACTAAATGAGCATTTTTTGCATATTTACCCCAACCCAGCAAAAGATAATATTACCATTGAGGGGGCTTTGGGCTGTGAGGTACGGATTTATAATGTTGTGGGGCAGCTTGTTACAGTGAGCCCCACATGTCATGGTTCGGCAAGGCTCACCATGACAAGTGGGCTCACCACGACAAGTAATAAAGAAATCGTAGATATTAGTGGTTTAAGTAAGGGTGTTTATATTGTGGAGGTTTGTGAACCGGAAACGGGTATGAGGGTAAGTAGAAGAGTGATTAAAGAATAATAGTCTGAACGATTGATTTTCGTGGTTTTTCTGCACAATATAGACCGTCATTCCGCCCTTTGCGGAATCTCCTGCTGACCTGCAATCTGTCTTTTACAACACAAGTTACAAGATTTTGGACAAATTGCTAATCATCCGGGGATTCCGCGAAAAGCGGAATGACGACCATTGGTGAGCGTTGGTTAGTAGTAAACAACACGCAAACAACAACAACATTCCGCATGAAAATAGCCGTCATTCCGCTTTTTGGGGGATGACCAACGTTGGTGAGCGTTAGATACTGCAAAAGCAGAATAACGCTCTTTTTTAGACTTTTTCATAATATTCTCTAAAACATAACATACACTATTTTTGCTTTCATTTAGCTTTGTGAAATGACAAATGAACTTTTTAATGAAGAATTTAAAGGTATTTTGGTTCACCTTAAATCCTATCTGTTAAGGATTACTATTAGCATACAAGATACGGAAGATATTGTACACGATACCTATATAAAGGCATTAGACAAACTGAATACATTCAGGGGCGAATCGTCTTTAAAAACTTGGTTGTTTACAATTGCATCCAATCTTGCAAAAGATAATTTAAGAGCACAAAAAAGATGGATAGAAAATGCTACTGATATTTGCAAACAAGAGGCAATTACCAATCAAGATTTCTTTCAAGAATCAATGCATATTAGAACTACGTCCACACAAGGGGCATTTGAAATTAAAGAACATATTGCTTTTTGTTTTACTTGCATTTCTAAATCTTTACCGTTAGAGCAACAGTTATGTTTGTTTTTAAAAGAAATTTATGAATTTAAAATTGCTGAAATCAGCACTATCCTTGGCATTACCGAAGCTATGGTTAAATATTATTTGCACACAAGTAGAGCAAAAATGATAACTATATTTGATGGCAGATGTGCTATAATTAATAAAGAAGGTGTATGCCACCAATGTTCTGAATTAAATGGCATCTATAATCCGAATCAAAAGTTTCAAGAAGAGGTTGTAAAAATAGAGATGGCAAGGGATGCAGAAAATGCAGACAAAGAACATCTTTTTGACCTAAGAATGAAAATAGTAATGGGTATAGACCCCTTCGAGTCAGGTGCAGCAGCTTTACAACTACATCATTTAGAACACAATAGACTTGTTATGGAAAAATACTCCTAATTTTTTCTGTTTTTGCCTATCCTTTTTATCTGCTAAAACGTCAAAGTATAAAGCGTATAAATGAAACGTTTAGTATTAATTTTAAACATTATAACAATAGCAGCTACAACAATGGCACAAACAGGAAAAGCAAGCACAGAAAAAAAGACATTTAGCCGCACTACATCTGTAAGCACAGATATTAAGGCAGAGCCGGAAATAATATGGCAACTATTAACGAACGCACCCGATTACCCCAGATGGAATACAACTGTTATATCTATTGAAGGTAAAATTGCTGAAGGGGAATGTATTAAATTGAAATCAACTTTGGCTCCTAACAGAACTTTTAAGCTAAAAGTAAAAGAAATTGAATCGTTAAAAAGCTTTAAATGGGGCGATGGACAAGGAACTAGGGTTTATACATTAGTAAAAAATGGTAACATAACTACCTTTACAATGAATGAAAAAATAGGTGGTTTTATGTTTCCTATGTATGCAAAATATATACCTTCATTCGACCAATCATTTGAACATTTTGCTGCTGACTTAAAAAAAGAAGCAGAATCAATTCAAAATAAAAATTAAATATTTTAAACAAAAAATATACAAAAATGAAAATCGTAAAAGTTACTTATACCACAAAGGCTGAATATGCCGAAACGAACAAGGCTAATATAAATGCCGTAATGCAAGAGTTACATGAAATGAATCATCATGGTTTAAATTATCACGTATGTGTTTGTGCGGATGGTAAATCGTTTATTCATACCGCCTTTTTTAAAACAGATGAAGACAATAAAATTTTATTAGAACTTAAAACATTCAAACACTTTCAAGAGCAATTAAAAGCAAGTGGTTTAGAAATTGTACCGCAACAAGAGTTCTTAACTTTAGTTGGGTCTTCAAACGATCTATTTAATTCACATGCTTAAAATGTAATCTAAAATACAAAAGAATACACATAAGTAAAGAATTCTTTATTTATATGTATTCTTTTGTAAAAACTAAATATTACCTTAAATGAGAACGTAACATCCAGCTCATCTTTTCATGTTGTTCCATAATACCTGTAATATAATCACTTGTGCCTAAGTCATTTAAATTATTGGCAAAAGTGCTAATATTTTCGCGTAAAAATAGAATTATATGTTCATGGTCTGATAATAGTTCTTTTATAAAACCAATGCTTGTATTGTCCTCGCCTCTTGCTTCAGACAGATGTGTTAATTCAAGAAACTCTTTTAATGTTGCAGGTGCATAATGTCCTATAGAACGTATTCTTTCCGCAATACCGTCTATTAGTTCATCAATTTCATCATATTGACTCTCAAAATATTTATGCATTGCATAAAAGTCTTTGCCTTCTACATTCCAATGTGCATTTCTTGTTTTTGTATAAAGAATGTACTCATCTGCAAGTAATTTGCTAAGTTGTGTAGCCACAACTTTTGCTTGTTTTTCGTCTAACCCAATATTTATTTTCATGTTTTGTATGTATTTTTTACAATGCAAAGATACCTTGTTATTACAGCTCTAATCATACTATTAATTGATATTAAAATAGAAATTTATTTAGAAAAGACATAAACGAATGTACTATGATTGCATTTCAAAATGGTTGCATATCCAATTTTTTGTTACCGGTCCTTCCGAAAACAGTAAGTCAATAATACTTAAATTAGGTTGAAAACCAATTCGGTCCTCAAAAGATTGAAAATAAGGTGGGAAATTTTCATTTGCATCTTGCCAGTCATACTTTTTAGTTCTCAAATCAATGGTTTCAATTGGATATTCTTTTTGAAACGTGTTTGTTTCAGAAATAGATATCTTCACTTTCATACATTTTCTAATAAACTCAAATGATGCAAAATTAAAATCTATAAGATATATATATTCTTTATCAAATAATTGTTTCAATTCCGGTTCATAAAAATCAAAATAAGGTGTTCGTTTATAAGCAGCAATCAGTGTACGCCAATGTTTTATTTGCCATTTCTCTTCATTAAAAATCCTTACTTCTGCCATTGGTGTATGTTGATTCCGACCATTTATGATAGGAATTGATAATTGTATTTTATTATTGGCACCGGCTATACAATATTTATTTCTAAAAGACATTTTTTGGAAATTCTCCATTTTATCAAAAATCAATACATCTGATTTTAATGCATAAGCCCACCATTTAATACTCGGAAACGGGCAATAGGGCGTTATTACTTCCTTCATTTTTAAATTTATAAATTAAATAAATCAATTGTTTTTTAATAAAACACACTAAAAATAAACACAATATGTATTTTAACCATTCCATATTCATTTTTTACGGTAATTTGCAAAAAATAATAAAAATGTTTCAAAGACTTTGTGTCTGTTTTGCTTTTGTTTTAGCAAGTTTAAATGTAAAAGGTATTACTGCTACTGTTTCAAATACTGTTTTTTATATACCCGATTCTACTAATGCAACTAAATTAGTACCCTATATAGAAACCAATTGGGAAATTTTTTCAAATTCGGTACACTATATTACAAATATTGATAAAAAGATAATTTCGCAAGTTAAAACAGACATTTATTACCTAAAAGATACAAATGTAATAATTGAAGACCATTTTATTGCCCAATCTGTACCCCGAGCTACTGTTTTTGAAATACAAACACATAGAATGATTGACCAAAGAAGATATTTTATATCTACGGGCAAATACAAGTTGAAGTTTGTATTAACCGATATGAATGATACTACCAATAAATGCACTGTTATAGATAGTTTTAGTGTACTGCCGGCACCCGAAAAAAACATTTTCTTTAGCGATATAGAACTTATAGATACGGCAATACCTAATAAAGACGGCTCTATTTATACTAAATACTTTTATGACCAAATACCACTATGCACTAATTTTTTAGATACAAAACAAAGAAAATTAAACTATTTTACCGAAATTAATAACTTAAATTCGCTTACCTCAAAGGACTATCCATTATATCAAAACGTATTTATTTCTAAAGGGGAGAGTCAATCTGCATTTGGTAATTTTATGAAATCAGATACTATAAAAAGTTTTGCATTCCCTTATGTATCCGGGTATTTTTCGATACCTGCACTAAAATCCGGTAATTATTTTCTTAATATTTCACTCGAAAACAAGTCGCATAAAGTATTGGCATCCAAGAGCTTATTCTTTCAAAGATTTAATACTAATATTATAAAAGAAGATACTATTGTAAAATCTTTATCTGATACCGGTATGGAACATTTAAAGGTAATTGATTTAAATAAAACCTTTATTTCAAAGTATTCTACCGAACAAGTGATGGCTATTTTAAGAATGTTATTACCTGTAAGTGATTACAGTGCAACAGAATCAATAAAAGGGTTCTTAAAACAACCGGACGAATTATATATGAGATATTATATATACAACTATTTCGTTGCTATAAACCCTGAATCACCCGGAAAGGCTTGGAAAGAATTTTCGGAAAAAGTAATTGATGTAAATAAACAATTCAAATCGTTTGGTAAACCCGGTTATGAATCAGACAGAGGTTTTATTTATTTAAGATACGGAGAACCCTCTGAGATAGTAACCGTAAGTAATGAAAGTGGTGCATTACCTTACGAAATATGGCAATATAATACCTTAACGATGCTTAATAAAATGATGGTTGCCAATTCCGTCTTTTTATTTTATAAAGCTACCGACATGTCCTCCGATTATACGTTGTTACACTCTACGGTTGCAGGCGAAGTAGTAAACCCAAGTTGGAGAAATTATTTATATGTAGGTAGTGCCGGGGGTACAAATGTAAATTCAAGAGCCGAACAATATTTGGGTAACAGATAGTATTTTCTACTTTTTTAGTACCTCTGTTTTATAGTATTTAATTACATTTTTACTCCACATATCTTTCGTGGGGTCATATGTATTATTGGTATCTGTTTTAATAATCTCCTCTTTATATTCTTTTATTTCTAAAAATTTATTGTCTAAATAGTCAATAAAAATCCATTTGTCAGTACCTACCCTATCCCATCTGCGTATTATTCTTGTTACAGGTAAATATTGCATTACACCATCTTTGTCTTTATATTTATGAAAAGTATCGGTATAATTTAAGAACATTGAAATATACCGTATAGTTTCAAAATTAGATAAATCGTTTGTTATACTATCCCGTTCTTCATAATATTCTACGTATTTTAAATTTAAAAATCCATTAGTGCGAGTACCATCAGTATGTTTACCTAGATTTGGGAATTCTCGCAAAAAAAAGGGAAATGTGTAAAAATTCAATGTATCCCCTCTATATTTATAATGGTCCCAATTTTCTTTATTACTTTCATATTGTTCATTTCTGTATTGAGCATTGAGGTTCATAACAGTAGTATAAAATACAAAAAATAAAAGATATTTTTTTTTCAAAGAAAAAAAATTAAATTATATATAAATAAAAATACAAAAAAACAACTATTCTATTTCTAAAATTAAATCTCCGGTATTTACCAATGTACCCCCATTTAATTCAATATGTTTTATTAAACAATCGTAAGGAGCAGTAATAATCGTTTCCATTTTCATTGCTTCCAAGATAAATAATTGCTGATTTTTTTTCACTTTTTCATCCTTTTTCACCAGCAATTTGCTTAACATACCTTGTAAAGGAGCTCCAATTTGTTTTTCATTCGCTTTATCTATTTTAGAATTCTCTTTTCGTTCTACTTTAATAGACCTATCTCTTATTTCTACGTTTCTAGTTTGTCCGTTTAATTTAAAGAATACGGTTCTATGTCCTTTGTCATCAACAGGGCCTATACTTAAAAGCCTTATAAGCAAGGTTTTACCTTTAGCTATTTCAATCGTTGTGTCTTCACCCTGTTTCATGCCATAAAAGAATAAAGGCGTTTGCAAAACAGAAACATCGCCATATTCTCTTACAAAATTGATGTACTCATCAAAAACTTTAGGATAAAATTTATAAGATAAAAAGTCTAATAAAGTTAAATCAGCACCATATTTAGTTTTAAAAGCAGCCATTTCTACATCAAAATCAACGGGTGCTAAGTGTTTATTAGGTCTATCGGTAAACGGTACTTTATCTTTTAAAATTATACGTTGCAAATCTTTAGGGAAACCACCTTCGGGTTGTCCTAAATCGCCAAGAAACATTTGTTGCACAGACTCCGGAAAAGAAATCTGTTCGCCTTTTTCAAAAATATCTTTTACCGTAAGATTATTGGCAACCATAAATTGTGCCATATCACCCACAACTTTAGAACTCGGTGTTACTTTTACAATATCTCCAAATAAGTCATTTACAGTAGCATACATTTCCTTTATGTATTCAAATTTGTCGCCTAAGCCTAATGCAATAGCCTGTGGTTTCAAATTGCTATACTGTCCACCGGGAATTTCATGTTGAAATACCTCTGCGGCACCGGCTTTTTGCCCGGACTCAAACGGATAATAATACTCTCTTACTGATTCCCAATAATTTGAAAACTGATTTAATAGTTTTATATCATACGGGTTTTCTCGCTCATGAAAACGCATCATCTCCACAACAGAATTAAAGTTTGGCTGAGATGTAAGTCCCGAAAGAGCGCCTAAAGCACAATCTACAACATCTACACCTGCATCTATTGCCATTAAATACGTTGCAGACTGCAAAGAAGAAGTGTCGTGTGTGTGTAAATGTATTGGTATTTTAACGGTATCTTTTAACGCCTGTACTAATACTTTAGCTGCATAAGGCTTTAATAAACCAGACATATCTTTTATACCCAAAATATGTGCTCCTGCATTTTCTAAATCTTTGGCTAATCTTAAATAATATTCCAATGAATATTTGGTACGTTTAGGGTCCATAATATCACCGGTGTAACAAAGAGAACCTTCGGCAATACCATTGGTACGCTTACGAACCATTTCAATACATGGGGCAATATTAGGCATCCAATTCAGCGAATCAAATATTCTAAATATATCTACTCCTTTCTCCCAAGATTTTTCTACAAATTTCTCAACAAGATTATCGGGATATGCAGCATAGCCAACACCATTTGCACCACGTATTAGCATTTGTAAAAGAATATTGGGTACATTGGCTCTTATTTTCTCTAAACGTGTCCAAGGGTCTTCTTTCAAAAAACGCATGCAAACATCAAAAGTAGCACCACCCCAAACCTCCATACTAAATGTTTGTGGAAAAGAACGGGAGAAATTCTTTGATATTCGTAACATATCTTTTGTACGCATGCGTGTTGCAAGCAAAGATTGGTGTCCGTCTCGTAATGTTGTGTCGGTATAATGTATTTTCTTTTCATTCTTTAACCATTCGCAAAATTTTTCAGGACCTAAACTGTCAAGCAAGTTCTTTGTTCCGGTTTGCAAAGGCTCATCGTAAGAAATAAAGGGTACAATTGGTTTTTCAAATACCTTATTCGTATCTTTTGTTTTTACATCAGGATGACCGTTAACGGTAATATCTGCCAGATAATTTAATACTTTAGTACCTCTGTCTTGTTTAAGCCAAAAAGTAAATAGTTCGGGGTGTTCCTGAATAAAGTTTACTGTTGCATTACCTGAAATAAAATCTTTATTCGTAATCAGATTTTCAAGAAATTGAATATTATTATTTACTCCTCTAATTCTAAATTCCCTTAACGCTCTATGCATTTTACTTGCAGCATCCTTAAGCGAATTACCCGATGTACTTACTTTTACAAGCATAGAATCGAAAAAAGGGCTAATGTGCATACCCGGATAAGTACTGCCCTCATCTAACCGAACGCCAAAACCTGTTGCATTTCTATAGGTAATAAGTGTGCCGTAATCCGGTTTAAAGTCATTTAGCGGGTCTTCGGTTGTAATTCTGCACTGTATTGCAAAACCCATTTTAGGAATACTTTCTTGCTTACCCAATCCTATTTCAGGGTCGGAAAGCCGGTATCCCGAAGCAATAAATAGTTGAGTTTTTATTAAATCTACACCGGTAATCATTTCTGTTACAGTGTGTTCTACTTGTATTCTTGGGTTTACCTCAATAAAAAATATCTGTTCGTTGCTATCTACTAAAAATTCTACAGTACCTAAGTTATTATAATTTACTGCGGCAGTAATTTTTAATGCATATTCATATAATTTTTCTAATGTGGAAGTTTGCAAAACTGCCGAAGGTGCTATTTCAACCACTTTCTGGAAACGCCTTTGTACAGAACAATCGCGTTCGTATAAATGTACAATATTACCATACGCATCGGCTGCTATTTGTACTTCAATATGTTTAGGACGCTCAACAAATTTTTCTAAGAAAACGGTATCATCACCAAACGCATTTTTAGCTTCACTGCGTGCTTCGGGAAAGGATTTTCTTAAATCATCGTCAGACCGAACAATACGCATACCACGCCCACCGCCACCCGATGCCGCTTTTAACATTAAAGGATAACCAATATCAGCGGCTTCTGTTAAAGCAATATCAATAGTAGTAAGCGGGGCTATATTGCTGCGAATAATGGGTAAGCCGGCTTTTAAAGCTACTTCCTTTGCGGTAACTTTATCGCCTAAAGCAGCCATAGCTTCGGGTTTGGGGCCTATAAATATAATATTGTTTTCAGCACATTTACGAGCAAAAGTTGCGTTTTCGGACAGGAAACCATAACCGGGATGTATAGCATCTGCTTTGCAACTTAAAGCAACGGAAATGATTTCGTCTATATTAAGATATGGTTTCAGCGGGTCGTTATCTTCACCAATCTGATAGGCTTCATCGGCCTTATAACGGTGTAAAGAGTATCTGTCTTCAAAAGTATAAATAGCTACCGTAGAAATATTTAATTCTGTAGCAGCACGAGAAATACGAATAGCAATTTCGCCACGATTGGCAATTAACAATTTACGAATCTTCATTGTCTTTATTTAAGTAATTCTTCAAAGATAAACGATGATAGTTTATTTTAAAAAAGAAAGACAAAAATTTTATTTTTATAATGCTAAATATAAATATAAAGAGAAAACAGATGGAAAATATTGATTTTCCCATTTTTTTTAATAAATTTGTTGCAACTATATTTTAAGAAAACAAAATAATATAAATAAAAAATATACAAATAGGAGCATCAAGTTAATCAAGAAAATCGTGTAAATCGTGGTTCAGACAAACTTTTTAGGGGGTGGTAATAATTTGGTTAAACATAACTATGCAGGCGTGTTTGGGTGTAATATTACAACGGCGGCTAATAATACGTTCCATGTAGAGTGTTTAAATGCAATAAATACACCGGTTGGACCAGGTGGTGTTTACCCTGCAGGAACGGTATATTATCAAATTGGGGTTTTGCCATTTCCTTTTAATCTTTGTAAAGTTCTTTTCTTACAATAATAACCTGATTTATGTATAAGTATTTATCAATTTTCATTATATTATTTTTGCCATACTATGCAATATGTCAGAGAGGCATTGTTTCTACTATTTGTGGAAATGGTACATCTATAGATTTTGGAGACGGAGGGCCTGCAACAGGAGCTACAATAACAGCAGCAGGCTTTGGGATTTTTGATGTTTTTGGTAATTATTATTTTGCTCAAGGACCTGCAAACAGGATACGAAAAATTGATACAGCCGGTATTTTAAGTGTAGCTGTAGGGACGGGCGCATTCGGTTTTAGTGGGGATGGAGGGCAGGCCACTTCTGCTACTTTAAGAAATCTTAAGCAATTTGCTACTGATAGATTTGGAAACTTATATATTGCTGACGAAGCAAACCAAAGAATAAGAAAAGTTGAAGCATCAACAGGTATAATTACAACAATTGCAGGAAATGGAACTGCTGGATATACGGGAAATGGTGGACAAGCAACAGCAGCAGAATTATATGACCCTTATGCTGTTTGTATAGACCCTCATGGCAATATATATATTGGGGAAGAAGCATATAATGTAATCCGTAAAATTGATACAAATGGTATCATTACATTGTTTGCAGGAACACCCGGTGTTGTAGGTATTAGTGGAGATGGAGGACCGGCTACAGCTGCTACATTAGCATCTATACAATGGTTAAGCTCTGATACTTTTGGTAACATATATGTATCTGCAGGCAATGTAAGAAAAATAAATGCTTCAACCGGTATTATTACTAGAATTGCAGGAAATAGTTTATTTTCCGGTTATACGGGTGATAGTACCCGTGCAGATACAAGTGCAATATCTAACCCCTATGCAATGGGTTTCGATAGATACGGCGCATTATATTTAGCTGAAAGAGATAATAACAGAATAAGAAAAATTGATACAAACGGATTTCTTTATAATGTTGTTGGTAATGGAATTGCAGGTTTTAGCAGCGATGGAGGCATAGACGATACTACTAGAATCTATTGGCCGGAGGGTATTGCTTTTGATGCTTGCGGAAATTTGTATTTTAATGATTTAATGAATTTCAGAATCCGTAAAGTAACCTTTGACAGTACCTGCACCTTAGCAACGCTTAAAACAACTAACATAGCAGAGAGCAAAGATATAAACCTATACCCCAACCCTACAAGCCACATACTAAGCATAAGCTACAGTGAGGCAATAAACAGTGTTGTTGTGTATGATATGGTTGGTAAAATAGTTATTGATAATAAATATAATAGTATAAATAGTGTGGATATAGATGTGAGACGATTAAAGAGAGGTGTATATGTGGTGCGGGTAAATGGTGGCGAGGTGCGGGTAAATGGTGGCGAGGTGCGGCGGTTTGTGGTGTCTGAACCTTGATTTTTTTGATTATCTTGATATTCTTGATGCTCCTATTTTTATATAACTCATCATTCCGTACAATTGATACCGTCATTCCGCACAATAAAGACCGTCATTCCGCTTTTCTGCGGAATCTCCTCATGACCTGCAAGTTGTCTTTACTACACAATTACATATTATTTACACAAATTACTATTCCTGATGAGGTTCCGCATTTCGCGGAATGACGGCTATTTATAGGCTTTCATATAGTCCATTCCGACGCGACCCCATATTTTGACCATCCCAAAACCCTACCGACCAATTCCAAAGCCATTTACCCAACAAAGCTAAATGAATTCTCCTTATAAGCACAAAGTCCCGACTTTTCTAAGCCGGGACTTTGTGTAATCTTTCTTATTTTTCTTACTATTCTTTAATCATTCTCTGCAACACTTTCTCGCTGCCACTCGTAAACTCTACCATATATACACCTGCTGCCAATGTGCTTACCGGTATGCTTACTGTCCCTTTGTCTTCCATGCCCAGAGTATTACTATATACACATACACCACTTATAGATAAAATGCGTATGCTTGTTGGTGCTTTTGTTGTTGCACTAAAGCTGATATTCACTGTTTCAGTTGCCGGATTAGGTAATAATAACACTTTTAAGCTCGCTCCTACTGCTGTGCTTATCGGTGTTTCTGCCGGTTGCACGCCCAATTCAAAACGATTGTTACCTTGCGATTCCACATCCTTATTTATCGTAAATCTGTATTCGGTTCCTTCACTCAATAACTCATATTTATTTAAGTATTTATCGTGCAGATAAACAAGACCTCCGTTGGATACCGTGTATTGACTTGCTTTAATAATAAAATCCTGTTCCAAATTGCTCGTAAGTCCTAAGGCTATTACTTCTCCTTCTTTATACGGGCGGGCATCTTGGCATAACGGGTGGTGGTCGGCAGACCAACTGTAAAAATTCAAATCCGGATTTACAGGTTTACCGCCATCATAATGCACATCTTCATTTTCTGTTGCCAAGGCATTGAATTTGATTCTTAAATTATCGTATAAGCTATAATTAGCATCATAAACATCTAAAGATATTAAATCAGGTATTTGTTTTACTTGGTTTAATACCTGATAATCTACTGATACAGATTTATTGCTTTCTGTGAACGGTAAATAAGCTCCATCATTTAAGGCTCTAACTTGGAATGAGGAGTTAGCCGGGATTACATAATTAGGCGTAGTACTGAAATCTACCGATGTCCAGTGCCCGCTAACACCTGTTAGTGCATTCCATACCCAGAAAACCGTTCCGTTTAATTGCCCGCTTGCATTATTACATACCGCTGCAATATCCACAGGAGCAGGATACGGATTACTCATTTGATTGTAATCTTGTACCGGAAGACCTGCTACCATTGCAGTTCCTTTTACTAACGGCATGTGGAAAGAGCCTGTATTTACTTGTCCGGTCATTCTATAACTTACAGGGTCTATAGTATAATAAGTAGTCGTTAAGCCCTCGCCTTTACG